>NZ_JAQISX010000003.1:0-224570 GCF_028618425.1 Bartonella sp. ML70XJBT | reverse complement strand
CATACATTTATCACTAAGGGGACCCCGACCGGTTGCAGAAAAAAAGAAGTCATTACGAGAAAGCGGACGCGCTTGTTTTAAGATTTCTAATGCCTCTGATGATAAAGGAACGCGAAATTCTTTTGTTGTATCACGCTTTCCTTTCATATTCTCAGCAGGAATTGTCCATATATCCCCCTCAACTTGATCTTTATGCATATGACACAAGGAATTGGTACGAACGCCTGTAAGGATAAGCAAACGCAAAGCTAGTCGTGTTATGTTTTGTGTTTTACAGAGTGACTGATAAAAAGCCGGCACTTCTTTCCAATCCATGGCTGGTCTATTAGTGACCTTATGACGTTGTTTACCTAAGAGAGCGCGTGCTTTTGTTACTGCTTGTAAATCAACATCCAAACCTAAGGCAGCCGCATGTTTAAGACATATATTAAGACGATTCAGTGTTTTTTTTGCTGTTGCAGCTTTTGTATGCCAAATAGGGGCAAGCGTGTTGCGTATCTCTGTTTGTGTAATCTCTGAAACGGGGAGGCAACCTAATTTAGGGAGAATATGAAGTTGTAAAGGTGAAAACCAATCCCCATTTTTACCCTCTCCTTTTAATTCAGCTTTACGACTTTCAAAAGCATCTAGAGCAATATCTTTTAAATAATGGAGATTGCTTATTGCTTCACGCTTTTGTTTATCGCGTTCTTTAATGGGGTCACGCCCTTCACGAAGAACAGAGCGCCACCCCGTTGCCAATTCACGGGCTTGTTTTAAAGAGACATCTCTTAAAGCACCCAAGCCCATTTCACTGCGGCGCCCGTAAATGGTATAACGATAAAGCCATTGAGCACCGCCATCTTTACGCTTATGAAGAAGCAAGCCGGCACCATCACACTATTTGCCAGCCCCCAATGTTGCGACAGACCTTGCATTAAGACGGTTCATAAGAGCCATTTTTTAATCCTTTCTTATACAAATTTTATCCATACATTCATCCCGCTTGTGACGTGCAAATGAGTGATTTTAATTGATGCAACATAAACAGATTTGAAATGAGAGAATCTTACGTTATTCGAGACTCTCATTCAATATGAATAACGCTAGATTATCATTATAAATCATGTGTTATCTTAAGATGTAAAATACCATGCCAAAACCACGCCCCCCTCATCTTGTTAAACAAATTACACAACATGGTAAAATTGTATGGTATGTCCGTATTGGTCATGGAAAACGTATTAGAATACGCGGAACTTATGGAACGCAAGAGTTTGCTGACAATTACAAAAATGCGCTTGCCGAATTACAAGGGCTTATACTTCCTAAATCCAAAACCGGTAAACTTGTTGAAGGTTCATTCGCATGGCTGCTTAAACAGTATCTAAACAGCTCTAATTGGCATAGCCTTGCTAAAGTTACCCAAAAAAATAGAGAACGCATCCTTATGAAGGTATGCGACTCCATAGGAAACATTCCATACCAAGTAATTGAAAAAAAACATATTATAGCTGGTGTTGAACGGCGTAAAGAAACGCCAGCAATGGCTAGAGAATTTCTGAAAATACTTAATGGGCTCTTTAATTGGGCAATTGAACAAGGTCTTTTGGAAACTAATCCAACTTTAGGCGTCAAAAGACCAGCTCTTAGCAATAAAGATGGATTTGCTGCTTGGACAAAAGAAGATGTTGAGAAATATTATCAAAAATGGCATCATGGTACCCATGAACGTGTCTGGATTGATGTCCTCTTATATACGGGTTTGCGTCGTGGTGATGCCGTTCGCATTGGCTGGAAAGATGTAAAAAATAATATTATCCATCTCAAAACAGAGAAAAGTAAATTCCAAACAGATGTTTTTCTGCCTATTTTACCAGAATTAGCCAAAACACTTGAAGCTGGTCCTATTGGAGAAGAAACATTTATTTGTGGTAAACATAGAAGAAAAATAGCTAAAACTAGTTTTGGAGGTGTATTTTATAAAGCATGTACACAAGCTGGTATTAACAAATCAGCACACGGTTTGCGAAAATTAGCAGCAACACGCGCCGCTAATTCCGGTGCAACAGTATCACAATTGAAAGCAATTTTTGGCTGGACAGAAGACCAAATGGCATCTCTTTATACAAAGAGCGCAGATCGCAAAAGGCTAGCTCTTGAAGCGATAAAAAAGCTCCCAAAAATTAGAGATAGAGGCAAAAAAACATAATAAAATCAAGACACAACTATTCCTTTATTTATATAATAACTCATTGATTCTTATGTTTTTTATTCAGTAAGATTAGCATAACCACATAATAGATAAAGAATTGGATATAGAAAAAATCATGCACCTAAAAAAGCAGTTTTTTATCTCTAAAATTGCCATTAATTAAGATATGTCTTCATTTTGTTCAATGATTCCTTAGAAAGAGCTTCTTTAAGGAGTTCATTTGCCCTATTAGAATCTAATTCCTTTGCAATAAGAATACGTGCTGTAGAAATTGCCAAATCGATAGCCGATGAAGAAACCATGCGGATTGCGTCCGCTTCTGCCTGAGCAATTTTTTGCTCAGCTAATTTATTGCGGTTTTTTACATATTCTTCCGCTTTTGTACGAGCCTCAGCAATAACGGATTCAACTTCATGCTTTGCTGCTGCAATAATTTCCTGCGCATCTTTTTCTGCTTCCGCGTGCTTGCGTTGATATTCAGCTAATATTTCCTGTGCCTCTTCACGAAGACGCAGAGCCTCATCCAGCTCATCTTTGATACGCTTCGCGCGTGCATCGAGATGATGTAAAACTTTCTGTGGAATCTCGAAATAGACTAAAAGAGCTAAAAAAAGAACTAACCCAACAAAAGCCCAAAAAGTATCACTCATCTTTGTCTTCCTCAATAATCCGCAGTTTTAACAACTGAACGAACAGCCTCTTTGCTGATATCAGCATCAATCAATTTTTTTACAATTTCAAGGGCGACTTCTTCAGCGATAGAACCAACATTTTGCATAGCTTTATCACGAATTTTCGCTATCTGTTTTTCAGCATCTGCAAGCTTTTTCTCTAAACGCTCTTCAACTTCTTTCCGTTCAAGCTCCGCCTTTTGTTTTAATTCTTCACCAGCAGCTTGTGCTATGGTATGAGCTTTCAAACGCGCTTCTGCTAATTCACGCTCATAAGTTTCAACAACAGTATCTGCTTCCTGCTTCATGCGCATTGCCTGATCTAAATCAGATGCAATTCGATCTCGACGTGTTTCAATAACACCCCCAATACGCGGTGCAATCACACGAGAGATAAACAGATAAAAAAGTCCGAAAGAAATTGCCAACCAGAAAAAATGCGAACTAAAATGAACAAAATCAAAAGGCGGAAACACGCGATTTGCATGCTCTGCCACTTTCTTGATATGTTCTATCGACGTTTCAGTATTCTGTGCATAAGCGCTGGAAACAAACATCTTCTTTCATCCTCTAAACAGCTTAAACCCTCTCCAACCAATGATAATTGACAAAAAATTCTCTGATTGAGAGCTAAAAGGGTAAATCTTTTCTCATAGTGAGAACAAATATACCCTTTTGATAATGATTAAACCCCAAAAAGAAGTAATAAAGCAATGAGCAATGAAAAAATACCCAAAGCTTCTGTCACAGCAAAACCAAAGACGAGACGTCCAAACTGACTATCCGCGGCTGATGGATTACGTAATGCACCAGAAAGATAGCTTCCAAAAATATTACCAAGCCCTAAAGCTGTTCCAGCCATACCAAAGCAAGCAAGACCAGCGCCAATATATTTTGCTGCAAGCACCATTTCCATATTATTCTCCTTTAAAGCGAAATTGCACTATTCGACGGAAAACCGCCAATTTATTAATGTCCTGGATGAATTGCATCATTAAGATACATACATGTTAAAACTGTAAAGACGTAAGCTTGAAGAAATGCAACCAAAAACTCAAGAGCCGTAATCGCTACAGTCATAATAAGGGGCAAAACTGAACCACCAACACCTACAACTCCTACCCCAATCATTGAAACAACAAACCCTGAAAACACTTTGAGCGTAATATGACCAGCAAGCATATTCGCAAAAAGACGAAGCGAAAGGCTGATGGGGCGGGAGAGAAAAGAAATAATCTCAATCATTGTCACGAGCGGCAAAACGACGATAGGAACCCCACTGGGAACAAATAGTTTCAAAAAACTAACTCCATGCTTATAAAAACCATAACCAATCACCGTCAAAATAACCACCATTGCCAACGAAAACGTGATCATGATCTGTGAAGTCACCGTATAAAAATAGGGGAAAAGACCAATAAAGTTAGCAACCAAAATAAAAGTAAACAGAGAAAAAACTAAAGGGAAAAATTGCATTCCCTGCACACCAGATGATTCTCGCAGAGTCGACGCTACAAACTCATAGGCCATTTCTGAAAGAGATTGCATCCGCGTTGGAACCAATCCACGGCTTGATGATGAAATAAAGAGAAAAACAGAGGTTATAACAACCGTAATGACTGTAAACAATGATACATTTGTAAATGATAAATCCATATTTCCTATGGAAATCTTAATCAGTCGTGAAATCTCAAACTGATGAATAGGATCTGGAGCGTGTGCTGTCACTTCAACCTCATTTATCGGACCTCTCACTGGCCTCTTTATTGTGTTCATCTTGGCGCAATACGCCTTTTTGTTCCAATCGACTGGAGGAAACATACCCCACAGAACGAAGAATACTCAATACACCAGCAGCAAATCCAAGAAAGAGAAAAAACACCAATCCCCACGGCCATGAACCTGCTAACTTATCAAACCCTACCCCCAAAACAATACCGACAATAACACTTGCCAGAAATTCACTGGAAAGCTTAATTGCATCCGCCATCCGTCCTTGTGATTTGTCCCGTCTATCCTTATGCTCACGCGTCCTTAATGCTTGCTTGCGCACTAAAGCTACGCCTAAGTTCTTACTACGACATTCCAAGTCCTCTGAATGAAAACACTCTCTTTGCTTTTTCTCTTCAGCCTCCTTGCGACTTATAACGGGTTTCTCGCCCATCGCCATCATTGGCTCCTTCATCAAAAAGCAAAGTAAAAATGCATCTCATAAAACCGTGTGCATCATATTGTTCCCGAATTTATTCGTCAAGACACTAAAAGAAATCTATCACCAATTATCGTATAAATTTTACCGCCTAAATAACATATTTTTCAATTCACATGCTTTTTTTAAGACATTTCTTAAAATCCCCAAACCAATTTCATAATATCTCCTAAGAATACATAAAAGCTTCTGTGAATAATATAATAAAACTCATAAGTCCACTATCTTTATACTGAAGCGACAACACAGCATCATTATACACTTTGTTAACTCCAATGTTGCAATAGCCCAAATCTTTTAAAAAGCATAAAAGACATTTGTTTTTTAAAATCATTTTTACTCACACATCAAACCTACTTATGATGGTAAGAACATTATTTTAATTAATTCAATATGAACATGTTTGAAATTTAAAGAATCTTATAATTTTTGCCGTTCTTAAGTAAATATAAAAAGTGATGAATTATTATGATAAATCAACAGATTATAAAATTTATAACACTAAACGTTAACACATTAGTGTATCATCATTCTAGCTTGCAAACAAATGAAATGCTGTCTTGTTTTCTGCCAAAATCATATTTTTTCCTCATATCCTGTAAATAATAGCAAAAACATAACTGATGTCTTATTCGTGGTAAAATAACAGACTAAATACATATTTATTTTTATTGAATGTGAATCAATTGCATAGGCCTTACCCATCATATGTTAAGGAAAATCGATGCTAATGGAACTCTTGCATCTTTTAAGCAAAACATATTGATTTATAAGAAACGTTTATAATTTTTGACTTGAATAAGAACCCTGATAAGATACTTCACGTATTCATGTTGAAGTAATCAAAACTGTTTTTGTATATCACAAGAAGGATTGATGTGTACTTAAAAAATTACCTTTTATGCTCTCTTTCAAAGCGACAGTTGGTAAAAGTAAAATTGATATACCATTGAAAGCTGAAAATAATATGAAAGCATTCACTTATGCTTTTTTTCAAGTAAACTTGCATTTTTGTTTAAATAAAAATGCTCAACGGATTGTGTATGACCCTATTCTATAGATGTTTTATGTTATACCTATTTACAGGCACTCTTATGAAATGGGACTAGAAGCATAAAGAGATTTTTCTTTAAATCCGCGATATAATGAATTACAAATTTAAATAGGATACAATAAAACTTGAATACGATTGCTATACCGTTTTATACAATTTTAATCCACTTTTTGAATTCCACACTTTAGAAGTGAATATTGTTAGATTTAGCAGATATTTTTACTTTTTATTAAAAAAAATCTCTAGAAAAAGCGCTCGTGAATACCCTTTAGTTTTATAAAAAGATAACTTAATGCTTCTTTACAAATAAGCATAACTACTATTATTTCTTTCTGATTACCTCTATTTTTACATAAATATACTAGAGTCTTTATCAAGAGATAATTAAAACGAGAAAGCTCTATAGCACGCAATGATAAATGACTATTGATTTATCAATAGATTAAAATAAAGATTTTTTTCTTTCTTTTATGAAAAGAAGATGATTGTCTGTTGAAATTATCATTTCACTTTCGATGTTTAGAACACTATAAATTATGAAAAGGCTTATTTTTAAGGTTGTATAGACTTCATTCACTTTAAAATAAAGAGCTATCATTTCTTTTTAGAACGTGTCGCAAAAGGATTATCAGAAGCTCTTAATGATAGGCGCATTGGTATACCAGGCATATCAAATGCTTCACGTAATCCATTGACAAGATAACGCAAATACGACTGGGGCATGACTTGGGGCCGTGAGCAAGAAATCATAAATCCGGGAGGACGTGTTTTCACCTGTGTGATATATTTAATCTTAAGCCGACGTCCTGAAACCGCCGGTGGTGGATGATGTGCTACGACAGTTTCAAGCCATTGATTCAATTTAGCTGTAGAAATGCGACGATTCCATACCCGGTGCATCATCATGACATTTTCCATGAGTTTATCAATTCCTTGACTATATTGTCCTGATAAAGGAACAGCTCTCAAACCGCGAACTTGAGGAAGAAATCGCGCACATTTTTCATGCAAATCAATCAATGTGGTCTGATTATTTTCAATAAGGTCCCACTTATTGAAAGCAATAACTGGAACACGCCCTTCACGAATCACAAGATCAGCAATTTGTAAATCCTGCTTCTCAAAAGGTATCGTTGCATCAAAAACAATGACCACCACTTCTGCAAAACGAATAGCGCGTAAAGTATCAGCGACCGATAGTTTTTCTAATTTTTCTTGAATTTTTGATTTTCGACGTAAACCTGCAGTATCAAAAAGTTTAATATGACGACCACCCCATTCCCAATCGACAGAAATAGAATCGCGGGTCAACCCTGCTTCTGGTCCTGTTAACAACCGATCTTGCTTCAACATACTATTGATAAGCGTAGATTTTCCTGTATTGGGACGCCCCGCAATAGCAATCCGAATAGGCTTGCTTTCATCGTAAATAAGCCCCTCTTCTTCCGAATTATTTACATCATTACCAAGAGAGGCTGGCTGTATCGTCATATTTTCTTCTGTGTTGTTGCCAAAAGCGCACTCTGGCCCAACAGCCTCTATAATGGCATCACGAAGATCGCTAAGTCCCAAACCATGTTCAGCCGATATGAGACACGGCTCTCCCAAACCTAATGACCACGCCTCATACTCTCCTCCTGTTGCCGCTTTTGACTCAGACTTATTGGCAACGAGCACAATCGGTTTTCCTGACTTGCGAACCAGTGAAGCAAAATTCAAATCACTCGGTGTTATTCCGCTCTTTGCATCAAATACGAATAAAATAAGATTTGCTTCATCAATCGCAGCTTTTGTGTGAGAACGCATACGCCCCTCAAGGGTATGATCCCCTGCTTCTTCCAGCCCAGCCGTATCAATTACATCAAAACGTAGATCTTGAAGTTTTGCCGTATGAATACGCCGATCACGTGTTACACCCGGCTTATCATCAACCAAAGCCAACTTTTGCCCAACCAAACGATTAAAAAGTGTTGATTTCCCAACATTGGGGCGACCAACGATAGCAATGGTAAGGCTCATCGATTTATTCCTTATTTGCCTTGCCCTCAGCTTGCATAAGCTCAAGCATCATTCGAGCCCGATCTGTTATTTTTGATCTCAGCATACCTTCCGCAGAAATTTTCTGAAAATAGTCAACGGCCTCATCAATCTTCCCTGCTTTATAAGCAGCTAAGCCTAAAGCCTCTCGTGCGGACATACGCATAGGATCAATATCACTTGTCATATCTTTAACGCGCTTTTCGACATCCTCCAAGGTCCCTGTATCAACTAAAACATAGGCCGCTCGAATTTTTGCAACTTTCCGTAAAATCTGCGGTGCTTTCTCATCCGCTGCAACAGAATCAAAAATCTCCACCGACTTGATAAGATCACCTTGCTCCATGCGTAAAGAAGCCTCCCGCAAACGGGCAAGAAAAGGATACCCTCCAAAATTAGAGTCTTTAATATCCTTCAATTGCTTTATCGCCTTATCAAAATGACGTGTATCCGCAAAATTAAGGCTTCTTACAAATGCATCACCAATATGGCTGGCTTTCTTTATTTGCGCATGATGATAAATTTGATAAACAATTATCATGAGGATGAAAAGAAGAGCGGCCCCAATAATTAAAAAACCATACCGTCTCCAAAAAGCAAGCGCCTTTTCCTGACGAAACTCTGCATTAACTTCAGCAATAAAACTATCATACGACATATAACATACCTTGTAAAACAATTTACTTTCTACACTTTTACGCATAAATAAACAAAGATGGTAGCCCTCATTCACGAAAAACCTTTAAATTGCCCCGTTTATTCATTTCAAAGCAATATGTATTCCAATCAATTAGCTTTTTTCAACTGTATCAATTAAAAATGTTGTAAATATCCTTTTGTTTCATATGACAATTTTTATATAACTTGAATTTATAAAAAAGATCATAACCGTAATGTCATGCATGCTTGTCGATAATGTTAACCATTCTTTTTTAATTCAATGTATACCAAATACAATCTTTTAAAGTTCTTTAAAACAACCAATTCCTTGTCTTCGGTTATAGAATGGCATTAAACATGCAAACTCTTTACAAAAAACTACAGCTAAATCTCCCTCTCTAAATCAAGTAAACAAATTTTGACTCAGGAGAAAAAATACTGGAGCATTATTATAAAGTACGCTCCCCAAGCTTCAAGTAAAAATTTTTATACAAAATATATCCCTTCAACTTATCTTCATACGATTAATAATCCTTTGGAATCGATCCTTAAAGCTTTCAAAAAATATCCTATTGTAATGGCCAAACCCACATAAGCATGGGAACGGCAACAATAATGATCAACACCGCTAAGGGAGCCCCCAAACGTGGATAATCACTAAAACGATATCCTCCTGGCGCCATAACGAGCATATTGCTTTGATGTCCAATAGGAGTAAGAAATTCACACCCCGCACCAATGGCAACAGCCATCAAAAAAGCTTCAGGTTTATAATGAAGAGAATGAGCAAAACTTGACGCGATGGGTGCAACCATCATAACCGTTGCGGCATTATTCAAAAATGGCGTGACCAACATGGCTGTCACCAACATCAGTGCTAAAGCTCCAGATGGCGGAAAAAATATTGCCAGTTGACTCAACCATTGACCAATGAGATCTGTACATCCCGTTCTCTCTAACGCTTCACTCACTGGAATAAGAGCCGCTAATAGGACTAATATTGGACCATCTAATGCCTGATAGAGATCACGCGCGGGTAAAATGCGAAAAATAATCATTGCAGCAGCAGCAGAAAAAAACGAAAAAGCAACTGGAACAATATGAAAAGCTGTAAAAATAATGGCTATAAATAAAATGGCTAAAGATATAAAACCATGCCGTAAATTTCCAAACACAATATTTCGTTTTGCTAAGGGCAAGCATTTCAATCCCCTTAATAAATTTGGAATAACCGCATCTTGTCCTTGTAAAACAATCACATCTCCAAGATGAAAGATAATATCATCAAGTCTTGCCCGCACCCTTTCATGTTGACGACTTAAAGCAAGCAAATTGACATTATAGTGATCAAAGAGTGAAAACTCTTTCGCACTAATGCCAATAAGAGGCGAGTTATGCGTGATGACCGCTTCAATAATATCAATGTCACTATCCTTATCTCCTGTAGAAAGAGTTCGCTCCTTAGAAAACTCTAAACGTGCAGAGTTCATCACACTATCTATTCCTGTATGCGATCCTTCCAACAAAACAATATCGTTTTCAGACAAAACAAAATCTGGTAGTGGTGAAATAGATATTTTATTTCTGATGATTTGAATCACCATAACATCACCACTTGATGGCTTAACCAAATCGACAATACTTTTTCCCACAATGGGTGAATTTATTGGAATATGCACTTCTACAACATAATTACGAATATCAATGGCATCATCAAACGATCCACCTGAACGCACACGCACTGGCAAAAGCCAATAAAAACAGA
The DNA here is from genome assembly GCF_028618425.1 of Bartonella sp. ML70XJBT. Taxonomy (NCBI): domain Bacteria; kingdom Pseudomonadati; phylum Pseudomonadota; class Alphaproteobacteria; order Hyphomicrobiales; family Bartonellaceae; genus Bartonella; species Bartonella sp. ML70XJBT. The sequence continues at coordinate 213,980 of NZ_JAQISX010000003.1, read as the reverse complement.
CCAAGTATAAGACACCAACCGTCGCAATAACCGCACCAACTGGTGTAAAATCAAACATCGTAAAAGGTGTTCCTGTTAAACGTTCTTGCATCGCTGAAATAACAACATTGGGAGATGTTCCTATCTGTGTCATAAGCCCCCCCAATAAAGAACCAAATGCCATGGGCATCAAAAAGACAGAAGGAGAAACTTGAGAACGACGAGCAAACTGAAAAGCGATCGGAAGCATGATAGCTAAAGCACCAATGTTTTTTACAAACATTGATAAAACGACAACAGAAAAAACCAAAAAAGCTAATTGAAAGCGCACCGATTTCACATCTGGCCATATCCGTTGAATAATAAATTCCATTATACCAGATCGTGATACAGCCGTACTGACAACAAACACACTTCCCACAATAATAACAATATCATTACTAAAACCGCTAAAAGCTTCCTTTGGACTGACAAGACCAAGAGCACACGCTATTAATAATGTACAAATAGCGACAAGATCATAACGAAATCGATCCCAAATAAAAACAACCATCATCAAACCAATAATTGAAAAGACCATTATTTGATTTTCTGTCATAACACTCACCTCTCCCCATTAAATTATAATGAACAAAAACATAACATTATATGTTTTAAATATTCCTATAAACAGCCGTAAAATAAAAACAGACATAGGAATATTTTATGATAATTTAAAGTGATTAAAAATATGATGCGCATAAACTTACCTCTCCTTGCATTATGCGTGCTTTTCTATAACGTACTCAATCCAAAGAAAATCGATAAAAATTGATAAAGCGATATTGCAAAAAAGATGAGAATAACTCTAATATAGAGGGTAGATGACTGTTGAAACTGGTACACGCTATATTTTAACCTTTGTCATTGCTTAAAAGAGTTTATCTTCACTCTCAATTCTAAAGAGTGATAAAAATGAAAGAAAAAAGAATGGTCAAGCTTAATAGTGGGTACCAAAGTAACCTGAGATATTGGCTCACTTGCATTATTGGATTTGTTGCTATCTTGGTAATTATAGTTGTTGGTGGATTTTATATCGCAAAACCCTATCTTGATAGTTTTGTAAAACAAGAGATAGCCCGTCGTTCCATAAAAGCAGAAACATCTGAAGTCAGCATTCTAGGTAAAGTTAATTTGAAAAATGTTACACTTCCCGTTCCAGCCGGTACATCACTGAAAATTGGTGCCATTTCTGCCCGCCCTCCTCTTTCCTTTATTCCTGGAACTTTTACATTTTATAATGTTGATTTAAAGCATAATAATATTCATGTAAAAATACCCCAAATTTCTCTTAAAAATGTCTCCTTAAAAGATAAAGACAGAACAATCACATCACATCTTTTACAATCAATGATGCGTATTGATCTTGCCTCCATAAGTGCCCCGAATATACAGCTTTCTATAGAAAATGAAAATAAACGCACAGAAATAGTTGAAGTTAAGAATTTCCAGCTTTCTGACTTTAAAAACGGCCATATCCGTTCCGTTAGTATTAAAAATATGGATCTTAAAACGGTCGCAGTCAATGGCGATAAACAGATGCAACTGATGGCTAAAAGTGATACAATAAAGGCTGATGATATCGACATCAATTACGCCTATTCTATAATTTTCGGAAAAAATAACGCTCTCAATCAAGGAAAAACCGTTACTGGCCCTATTTCTCTGAACAATATAAGTGTCGATATTTTTGGAGAAGCAGAAAAAAATAGCTCTTTCTTCCTCGGCCAATTTAAAACATCTGGTCTAAAGATGAAATCGCTTGAACAAACGCCTGAAAAACTGATCAAAGCTTATTTTAATGCAAGAAAAAAGAATGATAAAGTTGCAGAAAAAAGAGCACAAAATGGTCTCCTTCTAAACATACTGCTCGCCATTACCTCAGCAGATGCCAAAGTTTATAATGTCACCGTTGATATCCCACCATTGAAAGCAACGCTTGAATCATTTCAACTTAAACCAAGCTTGTGGAAACATCCTATCCCCAAAAAGCTTTTTCTTTCTCTCAATAACTTTTCCGTTTTACCTAAAAAAATGAATGAAAAAGATTTAGAACTTTTGAAAAAGATGGGATTTGAACAAATTGATTTTTCAGGAAAACTTGATATTTCTTACGATGAAAAAAAACATATACTCTTTCTTGATACAATGTCTTTCAATATGAAAAACGTTGGATCTGGGAACATATCGGCTAAGATTATTGATGTTGATGAAAAGCTTTTTTCTGGTCAACAAAATGTCATGATTGCTACCTCTCAAAACCTTGGTATCAATGAAATTGATATACAATATCGGGATGCTGGTTTCATTGATAAGCTTTTTTCTTATCTTGCAAAAAACCTTGATGATGGCCAACATGATCTTAAAAATGAACTCTATGACGACTTCTATTTAATGATGACGCAAACCCCAAAAATGTTGCTAAAAAATCAAAACGAAGCAGAAAAAATTTCAAAATCCTTAGGTGAATTTGCTAAAAATCCACAAACATTGATCGTTAAGATAAAAGCAAAAGATAATAAAGGACTCACAATGGTTGATCTCGAATCCGCTCTACAAAATGATCTATCCAAGGTTTTAAGCAAAGTAGATCTCACTATTAAAAATGAAGCATCGCCTTAAACATATCGGCTTTAGAGATAAGGGGCTTGTTTATAAATCGAGAACTTTATTCCTCTTTTTGCTTTTATATGATACAGAAAGCATCATTATAGATTCACTATACATAGAGAATATAGAAATATAAAATTGTCGATAGTTTGGAGCTGTTCATGTCTGATTTATCTTCAAATCGTTTGCCTAATCGCGCTTCTCGTGTAACCAATCAAGCGCTTTCTGCTATCGAGCGTTTTCTTCATATTGAAGCTCTTAGTGGTATTGTTCTTTTACTCGCTGCTGCTTCTGCACTGATTTTTGCTAATTCTCAATATGCTGCTTTCTATGAATCTTTTTGGCATACACCTCTTGGCTTTAATTTAGGGCATTTCACTCTTTCATGGGATTTACATTTCTGGGTTAATGATGCCCTTATGACTATTTTTTTTCTTGTAGCAGGAATGGAAATTCGACGCGAAATTCATGAAGGTGCCCTTGCCGATTTTAAACAAGCGATTTTACCAATTGTTGCTGCAATAGGCGGCGTTTGTGTCCCTGCAATCATTTATTTCATCTTCAACTCTAACGGTGGACATATCTACGGTTGGGCTGTGCCAACAGCAACAGATATCGCTTTTGCTTTAGGTATTCTGGCTCTTCTTGGAAAAAAAATTCCTTCTAATCTTCATATCATTCTTCTATCATTAGCGATTATTGATGATATTATCGCTGTTCTTATTATTGCTTTTTTCTACTCAACAAATATTGATCCGAGCGGTTTAATAATTGCAGGAGCAGGTATTGCTCTGGTACTCTTTTTTCAATGGATCGGGCTTGCATCAGCATGGCTGTACATTTTACCTGGTGCAATTATCTGGTGGGGTTTATTGGTAACAGGCGTTCATCCATCACTTGCTGGTGTAATCTTGGGTATGATGACTCCCGTTTTTCCTACCCGTACTCTTGTAGCACCACACACCATGCTCAGCAACGCTATGCAAATTCTCCAAGAAAAAAACGTAAAAACAGATTTCCATCATATTTCAACTGCATTGAAAAAAATGCGCAAAGGACAACGGGCCATGATTGCCCCAGTAACACGTGTTCAAAAAGCACTGCATCCATGGGTTGCATACGGTATCATGCCAATTTTCGCCTTTGCAAATGCAGGCGTAAGTTTTGCAAACTTTGACCTTTCTTCTGACAAATCATTCTTAATTGTTCTTGGTATTGTCATTGGTCTTTTCGTTGGGAAGCCCCTTGGTATTATCACGGCTAGTTATCTAGCCGTAAAATCAGGATTATGTCGTCTTCCTCCTCAAATGACATGGTCTGGTATTTTACTTATTGGTTTTTTAGCAGGAATTGGCTTTACAATGTCTATCTTTGTTTCAATGCTTGCCTTTAAAGATATTATCCTGCTTGATGCTGCAAAAATTGGTGTCCTTTGTGGCTCTGGTTTATCTGCTCTTATTGGTCTGGGATATGGCTTTATTTATATTAAGCGCAATAAAGACATCTCTCATAGTTTCGAATAAAACCAAAAAATCATCTGCTTTGTTGAAATGATTTTTTAGCATAACCAAGATTTTTCCTACAGTCCTTAAAATGGATGTATCTTCTTGCTAAGATACTTTTATCTTACGTTCTTGCTGGTTAAATAAGCAATTTTAAAAACTCCATAAAAACGTTAAAATTGCTTTTTGTTGTTTCATTTATAAGAGATAAGAATATTAAAGTCTAAAAAAGTTGCTGTTATTATTCCTCTGCCCTTAGCTTATTCGCTGCCCTCAAACATGCTTGGAATATATCTCTACAGGTTGTTCTTATATCGCTATATTCGTCTCTAAGAGAATAAAAATATCATGATCACAACAGAGATTAATAATCTTTTGGGAAGAGCTTTCCTCTTTCAAACTTTTAAAAAAAGTGGGTTACAATTTAATGATTACCAATCGTCTCAATTAAAATATTAAGATATATAATATTTTTTTCAGTACTCTTAAATTATCGTGAGAAACCCTTTAAAACTCTAGATCCCACATAGAAACTAGATCATAAAGGAGAATAGATCACAGATAAATTTTTAAAATGATATTCATAAATGGGTATATTTTATTTATTGTCAAAACAAGTCTTGTCTATATGATGTCGTATTTGATTATGGATTAAAGAAATAGAGGCAGTGCCATCAATGACGATAAATCGTTCGTCTATTTTTGATAAAAGTTGATATCCTTCATAAACTTTTTCAATAAATGAGCGTTTTTCTTCGTATTTTAAAGCTAAACCATCTCTTTTTTGCAATCGTTCGATAAGAACAGCAGGAGGCAAATGAAAGTAAAATGTGATCTGAGGTCTTGGAATAGCTTGATTTAATTGAATCACACTTTCAAGAGAAAGGCCTCGAGCGTAGAAATAAACAAGGCTAGAATAAACATATCGATCACTGATTAATAAATTTTGTGATGAAGTTAAAGAGGGCTCGATAATTTCAAGCGTATGTTTGCGTCTATCTGTTGCGGCTAAAAGAGCTAAAAGCAATGGATCAATCTGTTTTCCACTCTCTAAATAACCTCTAACCTCTGGTTTATTTCTATACCAATTACTAGGCTGAAAAGTTTGTATGATATGTTTTTCTTGTGAGTAATGATGAGAAATTTCTTTTGTTTGAGTTGTCTTTCCACTCCCATCGAATCCACATAAAGCAATAAAAGAGCCAGAATATTTTTTTAGAGACCACATGGAATTATAAATATCTTTATTAAGATACATTTTCTCTCCATCCATATAATTTACATCATTTTACATCCAAAATCTTTTTATTTAGAAATAAGGATTTTATCTCTTAATATCAGCAGTATAATATTAAGAGCATCCTCCCCTTCAATGGAAGAGCTTGAAATTTTTATAAATTATTGACTTCTAGGATAATATTTTTAATTTTGAACCAACTAAAAAGAAAATTCTGTAAGTTCTATACTATTAATTATGAAATAAAATCTCCTTTCATAACACACAGGTGCATTCTTCTTCTCTTCAAAACACTTACTTGTAAACAGTTCTCCTTTTTCCTTTATCTTATATCTAGATAATTTATAAGAAGTATTTTATGGTGTCTCTTAAATTATTTTTATTCCTATGTTAATCTTGTTTATAATATGCACAAAAACAGTTTTTTCTTCATCATAAGAAAGTTCTCAATGAAAGAATTTCACTGTATTCATTATTCTTATTAAATTAAAAATATAAATTATGCTTATAAAGCAAATCATTAATACATATGAAAACTTTATGTTCTTGAAACTGAGCGTTTAAAAATACTTAACTCTTATCCAGTCCATAAACAGCATGTAATGTTCTCACCGCAAGTTCAGTATAAGCGCTATCAATCAAAACAGAAATCTTAATCTCAGAAGTCGTGATTGCTTGAATATTAATGCCCTTTTCAGCTAAAGCCTTGAAAGCTGTCGCCGCAACACCTGCATGGCTGCGCATTCCAATACCAATCACAGATATTTTGGCAAGATCACTTTCAAATTGTAGAACATCAAATCCAATTTCTTTCTGATTTTTCTCAAGAAGTGCAACAGCTTTTTCTACATCAGCTGATGGGACCGTAAAAGTCATATCGGTTTTTGAGCCATCTTCAGAAGTATTTTGCACAATCATATCAACATTAATGCACTCTTCAGCCAAGGGACCAAAAATTGCTGCCGAAATCCCTGGACGATCGGCAAGCCGACGCAGCGAAATTTGTGCTTCATCTTTAGCAAAAGCAATACCAGTAACATTTTGTTGTTCCACGATTTCATCCTCATCGCAAATAAGTGTTCCAGAAGAACTCATTGGATCCCCCATGCCTAATGCATCAGGATCCTCAAAACTTGAACGTACAAAAGTACGAACCTTATGAACCATGGCCAATTCAACAGAACGAACCTGTAAAACTTTTGCCCCAAGAGAAGCCATTTCCAGCATTTCTTCAAAAGCTACTTTTGGTAAACAGCGCGCCTTTGGTTCTATACGTGGATCTGTTGTATAAACACCATCCACATCTGTATAAATATCACAGCGATCAGCTTGTACAGCTGCTGCTATAGCAACAGCACTTGTATCTGATCCCCCACGCCCTAAGGTAGAAATTCGATTATCCGGCGCCATCCCCTGAAAACCAGCAATAACAGCAACCTGCCCCTCTTGAAAACGTTCTATTAAAAAAGAGCCATCAATATCAGTAATACGCGCACGACCATGTGCATTGTCTGTATGAATAGGGATCTGCCAACCAAGCCAGGACCGTGCATTGATCCCCATCGCTTGAAGTGTTAAAGCCAGCAAGCCTGAAGTGACCTGTTCTCCAGAAGCAACCACAACATCATATTCACGAGCATCTCTATGGACGGGCGCAGCATCACACGTCCACTGCACAAGCTCATTGGTTTTACCCGCCATCGCAGAGACTACAACAGCAACCTCATTGCCTGCATCAACCTCTCTTTTAACATGCCGTGCAACATTATGAATACGTTCAATGTTTGCAACAGACGTTCCACCAAATTTCATGACAATGCGCGCCATTAATAACACTCTTACCTTTACATCTTTTATCTCAAGCGATAATGAGAATAAGACACTGTATCAACTAACCATTTTCTCGACATAACGAATATCTATCATTTGTGCAAGTTTCATTATGATTATATTAATTTTTCTTGACTTTTTATAAAATCTTCTGGACTTGATCATTAAAAATAAAAGGAAGGCTCTATGATAGAGGAAAGACAAACAACTGTTGATCAAAGTGAAATTGATCACTTCTCACGGATTGCTAAAGAATGGTGGAATCCACAAGGAAAATTTCGACCTCTTCATCAATTTAATCCAACACGTCTTGCTTACATCAGAGAAAAAATCTGTTTAGAGTTTAATCGTGACCCTGTTTCACTGACGCCTTTTGATAATTTGAAAATTCTTGATATTGGCTGTGGAGGAGGATTGTTATGTGAACCCATGGCACGTCTTGGCGCTATCGTTTTAGGCGTTGACGCCGCACAAACGAATATTGAAGTTGCAAAAATCCATGCAGCACAAAATAACCTTTCAATTGATTATCGTACGACAACAGCAGAAGCACTCGCCAATGAAGGAGAGAAATTTGACATTATCCTTAATATGGAAGTTGTTGAACATGTCGCTGATGTTAATCTCTTCATAAAAGCGACAGCAAAAATGCTAAAACCACAAGGCTTGATGTTTGTTGCAACACTCAACCGCACGTGGAAAGCATGGGGGCTTGCTATTGTAGGCGCTGAATATATCCTCCGTTGGCTCCCTAAAGGAACCCATGATTATAAAAAATTCCTAAAACCTCGAGAGCTTAAAAATTTTTTATCAAAAAACGCTCTGTCTGTCATTGATGAGATAGGTATCACTTATAATCCATTAAACGACAGCTGGAATCGCTCAAAAGACATGGATGTTAACTATCTCCTTCTCGCAAAACGGTCTTAAAGAATGTAATCGTCTTAAAGGTATGTTATTTATAGTGATTATACATCTTGCAATAAAGAATTGAGTTTTCCCTCAGCTTCTAAAGCATAAAGGTCATCACAACCACCAACGTGATAATCACCTATAAAAATTTGTGGAAATGTATTACGTCCATTTGCGCGCTGTACCATTTCTTGACGAAGGGATGTGGAGGCATCAATATCTGTATATTTTATGCCTTTTTTATCAAGCAAATCACGTGCTTTTGTGCAATAAGGACAATTAGGACGTGTATAAATGATTATCTCTTTCATAAGTATTAATCTCCTAGTGTTTTTTATAATATCCACTTTAAGTTCCTATTGAAAAGAAGGAAAAATAGAATCTTCTTTAAGAACACGTGAAAATGTTAGCACGTCAACCCGTCGTGCACCTGCATATTTTAGTGCAGCAGCTGCTGCTGTAACTGTTGCACCCGTTGTAAATACATCATCAACCAGTAAAATAGAACATCCTTTGAGGTATTTTTTTACTTTATGCGAAACCTTAAAAGCATTTTTTACGTTACGTTTTCTTTCTCTTGAAGAAAGACTAACCTGCGGGCGCGTATGTCGAGAACGAACAAGCCAACCGGGTTTTAAAAGCTTTTTTTGTGATGCTGCAATATAACGGGCAAGCTCAGCAGATTGATTATAACGCCTCTTCCAAAAACGACGAAAATGCAATGGAATGGGAATAATAACATCACATTCATCAATAACCTCACGTCCAGCAGACATCATCCAATTGGCCATAAATGGTGCCAATTCTATATGATCACCGTATTTTAAGCGCGTTACCAAAGTGCGTGCAAGTCCTTTATGAACAATGACTGAGCGAACACGTGAAAAAGGGTAAGAATTACGGAGTGCTTCACCACTAAGAAAACCATCCCCCATATCACAAACAAAAGGCGTCCCCATAACAGGACAATAAGGTTTCGTAATAAATTGGAGGTCTTTCCAACATTTAGAGCAAATCGTGCCGTAAGTAGAAACATTTTGCTTACATCCAGGACAAATTGGTGGATAAAGCATCGTTTTAAAACGCTCAATGAATTGACTGAGTATATCCCCGCTATTTAAAGCCGCTTCTCGAAAGTAAAACATTATAAATTTAGGCTTTTACAAGTTCCCCGTAGAACAAAAGTTCCTTTGTATTTCCTCAATTTATAAATTTAATTTCTTTAAAAACTCTTAAGCTCCTATAAACTTATTTTTATTTCACATTATAAACTTGACAGAGCGTGCACAAACATGAACCTTTTCAAAATATATTCTTTCATAAATCAAAAGTGTTCCACGATATGTCCCATCCTTTAATTTTTGATCATAATCTTATTGAACAATTCCGCAAACGCGCCTTCCAAAAAGCAAAAAAAGGATATGACTTTTTACTCTCTCTCATGGCAGAAGATCTCTATCAACGTCTTAGCACTGTTGATCGCCTCTTTACATTAGCGCTTGATTTACACAGCCATACAGATCTTGCCGCGCAAGCTCTCATAAAATCTGGAAAGGTTTGTTCTATAGAACGTATTGAAACCGATACGCTTTATAAAAGCTATGATAAAAAATTTCATTTACGTCATCGAGAGTTTCTTGATTTACCTCAAAATTACTGCGATCTTATTGTTTCACTTCTTTCATTACAATTGACGAATGATACCCCTGGTGTTCTAAGCCAGATAAAAAACACTCTTAAACCAGATGGCTTATTGCTGGCTGTTATGACAGGAGCTGGTACTCTCAAAGAATTACGTGAATGTCTCTTACAGGCTGAAATTGAAATTTACGGTGGAGCAAGCCCTAGAATCTACCCTTTTGTCGACATTCGTGATGCAGGCGCTCTTTTACAGCGTGTTGGTTTTGCTCTCCCTGTAACCGATGTTGAAGAGATTACAATACGTTATAATACAATGTTTGACCTTATGCACGATCTTAAAGCGATGGGAATGCAAAATGCCCTCATCAATCGCTCACGGCGCCCTGTCTCTAAACGCTTTTTTCTCCGCGCTGCTGAAATCTATGCACAAAAATTTAGCGATCCTGATGGACGTATTCGTGCCCATTTTTCTTTCATCTGGCTCTCTGGTTGGGCTCCTCATCCCAATCAACAAAAACCTCTACACCCTGGTTCTGGGCAAATATCTCTTACAGATGTTTTAAAACCCAAAAAAATATAACCCAAAATCATTTTTCAAAAATACTTTTATCCGTTGTTCGTAATATTTGACTGGTGATCGTTCCTGCTATCATTGAATCACTCACGTTTAGAGCGGTACGTCCCATATCGATCAGCGGCTCAATAGAGATAAGGACAGCGACCAAAGTAACAGGAAGCCCCATGATTGGTAACACAATCAATGCTGCAAAAATAGCCCCTCCCCCCACACCAGCAACACCAATGGAACTCAATGTTACAATCCCAACAAGCGTCGCAATCCAAGTAGGATCAAGAGGATTAATCCCCGCGGTCGGTGCAATCATGGTCGCGAGCATTGCTGGATAAAGACCTGCACACCCATTTTGTCCAATTGTTGCCCCAAAAGAAGCTGCAAAACTCGCAATGGATTGTGGTACACCTATCCACTGTGTTTGCGCTTCAATATTCAAAGGAATACTTGCAGCACTTGAACGACTACTAAAAGCAAATGTCAAAACCGGCAAAACCTTTTTAAAAAAACGGAAGGGATTAATACCAAAAATGCCGAGCAACACACCGTGAAAGCCAAAAATTAAAATAATACCAACATAAGAAGCAATGATAAAAACGAGTAAATTTAAAATATCTGAAACATGAGAAGATGCTCCTACTTTCGTCATAAGTGCAAAAATACCATAAGGCGTCAAAGCAATCACAAGACGAACTAACCGCATAATCCAAGCTTGTGCCACTTGAATAAATAAAAGTGCTTTTTCCCCTTTTTCTGGCTCATCTTTCTTTAAGAGAAGAACTGCAGCCCCTAAAAATGACGCAAAAATAACAACACCGATAATTGATGTACGCTTGGAACCACTTAACTCAGCAAAGGGATTTTTAGGAATCAAGGATAAAATCATCTTTGGAATATTCATATCTCCAAGTTGAGAAATACGATCCCCAAGAACAGTAGAAACATTTTGCCCTTCATGTACCAAACCATTTGCGGTTAAACCAAAGGCATTCACGACTAAAACGCCAACCAACGCTGAAAGAGCCGTTGTAAAGAGCAATATTGAAATGGTCATTATACTCATTTTTCCAACAGCATAAACAGAATGCAAATGAGCAACCGCTGAGACGATAGAGATAAAAACCAATGGCATAACAATCATTTGGAGCAATAAGATATAACCACTCCCAACAATGTTAAACCATTCAACGGATTTCAGCAAAATGACTTCACCTTCTCCATAAATAACCTGCAAAACACCACCAAAAATCAAGCCAAGGATAAGCCCCAGCATGACACGGCGTGAAAGGCTCCATTGCATTCTCTTACTTTGGGCAATCCACAATAAAAAAATAATAAATAGAAATAAATTGATGAAAAAATTAAACGTCATTGTCTATGCCCAGTCTCTATCCACTATTGTTATAATTTATGGTGAATAATATGCATAATTCAAAATCAATGCATAATATTTAAAATTAATGTATAAAGCTTACAAGGTTTTTAAAAAGTCATTATTTTTTTAATTTATAGATTAAAAGAGAATTTTTTATCTATGAATAACTGTTTAAAGAAAATAAATAAATTTATTTCTCTACTCTAAAATTAAAGAGCTTATAAAATAGTTTAAAAAGAGAAATATAAACACCCTTCATTGCATTTTTATACTGAATAATCCCAACCGTTCTTATTCTATCAAAGTCCTTATCACTCTCTTTTGCCTTTTGAATTAAGGAAAGCTTTCTTTAAAAATGATTCATTAACAAACAGACATTCATGAGTTTTCTGAACAATAAACCATCAAGCTCCTCTTACCAACTTTATGGACTGCTCTCCCAAAAGCTTTTAGAGAAGAAACTTTTTTGTTTTTCGAAATTCTCTTATAGGCATAAAAATATGCCCTCTTAATAACGAAAAATCGCAAATATGAAGGATTTAAAAATCATAATGCCTATTGAAAAGGTAATGCAATTATTAATGCATATTACTATTTAATACAACCTAAAACATAATACCAACAAAAATACCCTATATCTTATCGATATAACTAAACTAAGTGATATCAACCGTTATAATAGCCGTATTCAATATCGGTTTATTTATCAAAGATAAGGAGTTAAATCACTCATGAAACGTACCGTAACATTTATTGTTTTATCTTCTCTATTGATACTTTTGTTCGCTGTATTAATATCACTTGGATATACGAAAGTGAACAATCTGAATCTGTACGATGAACTTTATCAGTCATATCTCAATAAAAAGTGTAAAAGCTCGGGATATCGCGAAAAAGAAGAAATAGCAAAAGAATATATAAAAATATTTAAGAATAAGGTAGAACCCGTCACATCTACAGAATAAATAAGGGATTATTTTAAAAATATTACCCAAAGATGCTCTTTTTTTGTGGATGCTTTACTATTTTAGGTAAGGGATTCCAATATGAAGGTGTGCTAAATAATAAAATAGGATGCTTTTTATTTATTGAAAAAAGACGTTTTTCTCGCAAAACTTGAAGTAGACGTTTAGTAATCCGATGTTTGAATACGTAAAAAATTTCTAGATTCTCCAACGGGCATTAACAAAAAAATAAATTATCCCTATAGAGAAAATGGTTCCCTGTAATTTTCCTACCCATTTAAAAATCCAGCTATTGCATTTATAATGGCTGTATAACAATATCGTATAATGTCACTAAAGGCATACAAATCCCCATGCAATCTTGCTATTAAAAAGCAGAAGCAATAGGCAGTTAGAAGCGTACCATACGTTTTTAAATAGTAAAAGAAGTGTTTGTGGCTTAACAACATAAAAAAACTAAGGTTTTGTATTTTTACTCTACAAAATAAACACTTTGTATTTTTTTAAGTATAACGTTGAACCTATTGAATACAAATAATATTTTTTATTCCTTATTTAAAAGTAATAAAATTATTTTTTACTCTCCTTCATAAGAGGAACGAGACAAGTAAATCAAAAATGTTTGATAAAGAGTTAAATAGAACAAATCATCACTAACACAACGATATAACATAGAGGTTACGGAAATATCATAAGCATAGTAATCTTCAGTATGCTCGAGATCTTTGTATTGTATCCCTTATGAGCAAGGTTGAAAGAAAGAGGGATATTCTCTCTAAAACAAATGAATAAATGAACTACTATGATAATATACAGTTTTAAAAAAGTACAAAGTTTCTTTGCCTTCAATTTAATAGGCACATTCTAAAAATATAGGTTCGACAGACTCATTCCAAATAGAAGAGTAATGAAACAAAAGTTTTTCAGCATCTGTTTGTCCTGTTGCTACAACCTCTTCTAAAGGATTAAGAAAATTTGTTTCATCAAAACCATTTGCATCATACTGTTTACGATTTTTTAAGCCCTTGCGTGCAATCGCAATAGCTTGACGGGCTAATTCTAAAAGAATAGTTTGACGAAAAGGGGTTTTAAACCCTTCTTTGGGAACGCGTTGGCGCATCTCCAAAACTTCTTCAAAACACCAATCTTTGGTCAAAGCCTCTGCCTCGTTAAGCGCTTCTCTATCATAAAGAAGCCCAACCCAAAAAGCCGACAATGCACAAATGCGCTTCCAAGAACCGCAATCAGCGCCTCTCATTTCTAAAAATCTTTTTAAGCGAACTTCAGGAAATAACGTTGATAAGTGATTAATCCAATCACCCATGTTCGGAATTGAATTTGCAACCTGTCCTCTTAATGCCCCATTCATAAACTGACGAAACGTTATATGTGTACAATCATAATAACGGCCATCACGTACAACAAAATACATAGGAACATCAAGAGCCCATTCAACGTAATCAGCAAAACCAAAATGCTCAGAAAATATAAAGGGAAGAACACCTGTCCTGTGATTATCCGTATCACGCCAAATTTCAGAACGCCATGACAACAAGCCATTTGGGCGTCCTTCTGTAAAAGGTGAATTGGCAAATAATGCTGTCGCAATGGACTGTAATTTTATGGATACTTGCATTTTTCGCCGCATATCACTTTCAGATGAAAAATCAAGATTCACCTGAACCGTTGATGTACGATACATCATATTAAGACCATTATGCCCAACTTTCGGCATATAATCAGACATAATCTGATAACGTGATTTAGGCATTTTCGGCGTTTCAGCTAACGTCCACTTTGGGCTCGCTCCCATCCCCAAAAAGCCAATACCCAATGGTTTTGCAATTTTTTTGAGAAGAGTTAAATGTTCCATCAACTCATGATACGTCTGACCTATTGTTTTTAGTGGTGCCCCAGATAATTCAAACTGTCCTCCAGGTTCCAAAGAAATAGCCCCCTGATCAACTGATCCTACAAGCCCAATAATATTCCCTTCATCTAAAATAGGTTTCCATCCTAAAGCGCTTTGCATCCCCTCTAACAGCGCTCGAATCCCCCTCTCTCCGTCATAAGGAACAGGACGAAAACCATCTCTATAAAACGGAAACTTTTCATGTTCTGTGCCAATACGCCAATCTTCTTCTTCTTTATACCCCCCTTGGAAATAGCTAACCAAGGAATCTAAGTTATAAACTTCACTTTCATCCATTACATCAAGCGCCATAACTTATCGTATCCTATCATTGGTATTATCATCTTAAATGAATTGTTTAGAATGATTTTACAGACATCTCAATCCATTGACCAATCCCCCACGGTAGCATTCAGAAGAGCCAAAGCCGCAACAGCGGCAGTATCAGCGCGTAAAATGCGTGGACCTAATGATATTGAAACCACAAAAGGATGCTTTTTTAAAAAGCTCCGCTCTTCTCGACTAAATCCACCTTCTGGTCCAATGAGAATACCAGGTGCTGTAACGTCACACTTTTTAAAAGAAGATAATGGATTATACGATTGATACTCTTCATCACAAAAGAATAAAGGCTGTGTCTCATCCCAACGTGCTAAAAGCTCTGCTAATGATAGAGCTGATACACATTTAGGGAGAGACAAAATACCACATTGTTCAGAAGCTTCAATGACATTGGCTTCCATACGCGCCATATTGATACGTGTAACCTGTGTATGATGCGTTATAACAGGCTGCAAAATTGATACCCCCATTTCAACAGCTTTCTGCACCATATAATCCAACCGCGCGTTTTTGAGTGGAGCAAAGCAGTAAATAAGACTGGAATGCGTCGTTTGTAATCTTTCTTGATGAATAAGCTGAACCAAAACAAATTTTTTCTTAATAATAGTAAGTTTAGCAAGCCACTCACCATCCTGTCCATTAAAAAGTAGAATTTCTGCTCCTTCTTTCATCCGCAAAACATGCACAAGATAAAAAGCTTGTGCTCCTTCTATCTTTATTTCTTCATTCAAAGCCAATGTCTGTCGGATAAATAATCTTTTAAGTTTATAGTTTATGCGCATAAAATCTTGCCAATGCTCACTATCGTCATCAAGAAATGAAGAAAAATATATAACAAAAAGAAAAAATTATATCTACAGAGCTATAATATATTAAAGAATTATAGAGTTTTTTTAACTTTATGAGATAATGATAGGAACTAATAGATCGTTAAGTGATTCTGCTTTCATATAAGTTTAAATAATACACCATTCATCTTTGCACTCAATCATTGATGGATCAGTGGAGGAAAGATATGTCTGCTAAAAAAGCTACCATTATTACCATTACAACCCTCTTAGCCTTTATTTTGATTACAGTGGGTATTGGTTCTGTTGGAGCAGATGGAAAGCATACAGTTATCAAAGATGGTTACGGTATTTCTTCTCAGATTCAATAAGTGCTGACTAGATATGCCCTTAACGTTTTAAGACAACAAAATATTTTTTAGCAATTTTCTAAGATTTGCACTCGTATTGTGCCCCTCCTATATTTGAAAAATTCCAGAGAGAGGCGTTTTTATTCCTCTCTTAAATTGTTTATTTACATAACACCTGCATTTATGTGACAAAGAGAAAGGTTTTTGGTTTATCACGAATAGATTAAAATGAGAGAATCTTATGATCGTGAAATCTCTTATTTAAATTTAAAAACGACTCTAAATTACAGATGGACGAATTATTATTATAGAGTAGAGTGTTATACAGATGAAAAACAATGCTCAATCTGTATCAATGTCTTTTGTAACCCAAAAATTACCATGATCTTGTCCTTTAGATCTCAGAGAAAATGTAAAAGGCCATGCAAGGCTTTTAGCGAGACATTGGACATCTTTACATAAAGTTTCTGATCTATGATTTTTACGTAATTGTGCCTGTAGTATCAATTCATTCTGCTGTCCTTGAGCAAGAGCAATCGTAACAGCCCCCTGTATGGATAAACTAAAGTCTGCTGTACACATCAATGACTCTGTCACCTTCATCATGCCCTCTAAAAAGCTTGTCTGAATATCCCAGTAATCAAAACTTGTGGAGATAGAATCATTATTTTTTAAAAGAAATTGTTGTTTGCTTGAAAGTTTTGTTTGTAATTCATTCAAATCATACCCTAAGAGCCGACCAGAATACATCTTTAGTGCTAATCCACCCTGCATTTTTGTAAAAACTTCCATCCAAGAACCCGCAAGTGTTTGTATCGTTGCGGTAAAATTTGTTTTGCTCTGTACAAATGGCATAAGTCCTAAAGCTTCTAAAGCCTCCCGTGTATCAATAGAAGATCCTGAAATATTTCCTCCAATACGTATTTTCTCTCCAGCTGGCGTAACTTCAATATTACTTTGAACGGATCCACCCCAAATATTTGCATGTCCAAGATCAAAAATCCCATACCCATTTTTTATTTGTATCGCAGCAGCTAAATCTGTGAGTAAAATATTTTCTATTTTGGCTTGAGACGCAGAAAGTCGTATATCCACTCCTATACGATCAAAAATTTCCCTATTAAGAAGTAGATTGTTCTTGTTAACAGGCGAAAATACTGATCCCAAGAGGTTAAAATCGAGGTTATCAAATGCTAAAGATCCCATTATAATTGGTACATAGTCCTGAAACTCAACTTCTAAAGCTCCACGCGCATTTGCTGTTCCTATGCTAAATGTAACATTATTCATTTGGATGTTCTTTGGCTGTGCTAAAAAATGAGATTCCCACACAATGGGTATTTTTAATTTATGTCCCCAAATTTGATTCCTTCCAAACCAAGACACAGTCTGATTCCATCCAGGAGAACGCATCGACACTTTTCCGTCAAAAATATAATATTCAGATAACTGCGCCTGTCCTGTAAAAGTTATTCCCCCACGTACAGAATTGAGACTTGCTTTAATCTGGCTTTTTCCTCCTGCCAGAAGCGACAATGCTTGAGCAGCATCAATTGATAATTTTGTAAATTCTCCGCGCCAACGAGCATCTGCACGCAACCGTATTTCTTGAGTCGATTCTGACCAATCTAAAGTCGCATTTAATCCTGTGATTTTTTCCGCTACTTCTGAAAGACTATCTTGATACACAAGAGCACCATTTTCAATGACAACCCGCCCAAAAGGTTGTTTTAAAAGGTGTTCTATCTCTTCTGGATGATCAGGTTTTTGTTTTAATATTTCACGCGCCTTGCGTATGGCTAATCCTAAGGCTCCTTGTGAGCGTGAAAATCGATCAAAAAAATCTGCTATTGTTTTAACGGGCTTTTCCATAACAAATTGAGGACGAACAATTCGCGTCTCCGAAAAAGAAATATGCCCCCGCAGCAAATCTATTAAAGAAAGATCAACTTCTATGGATTCAGCTTCCATCAACGGTACAACATGATCCATTTTTGCTGTTAAAGTAACACCCGAAAGCAACGCTTTAGGGTAAGGAAAAAGATTTAAACGCGGTGGATCACGCAATTGCACATTATAACCTGTCCATGTACTCAACTCTTGCGCTAAACGAACACGAATCGCATCTGTAGAGACAAGATAAGGTAAAACGAGAATCCCCACCCCAAATAAAAAGATAATTATAATAAAAATTCCGCTCAAAAATTTTATTATTCTGATGCGCACAATATCCCTCTATACGTATTCTCCTAATAACAGATTAAACACAAACTCAAATAATCGTTAAAAGACTTTTTATAACCCTGTAATTCACCATATCTGCTTTGTATTTTCATTATTTTTGTTCTTTATCCAAAGTTTATTCAAACAGCAATATTGCTACTTCTTTATAAAGCAATTATCTAAAAGTCTTCTAAAAATACAAATCCACAACGTTATTAAACCATTCTTACTATTTCCCTATCGAATATTGCTATAAAACTCTATCGTATTATTAGAAAATGCTTTACAAAAAAACAAACAGCCTTACCGAAAGGATCTTTCTCATGAATAATATTATTGACGGAAAAAAACTTGCTGAAGAGATTATTGAGAAAGTTAAGGCTGAAACAACAAAACTCCGTAATAACTATAATATACAACCTAGCATCGCTGTCATTATCGTTGGAGACGATCCTGCAAGTCAAGTTTATGTCTCCTCAAAAAATAAAAAAGCTGAAGAATGTGGATTTCTTTCAATCAAACATGCCATTTCTAAAGAAACCCAAGAAAAAGAGCTCCTTCAACTTATTGCAACGTTAAATTCTGATCCAAAAATTCATGGTATTTTGGTACAGCTGCCTCTGCCTGCCCATGTCAATACAAACCACATAACACAAGCCGTTGCTTTCCAAAAAGATGTTGATGGTTTCCATTATGTCAATGTAGGAAAACTCGCAGCAAATGCACTTGACGATGCTATTATTCCCTGCACACCAGCTGGTGCTATGATGATGATTGAACAACACTGTGGGCGAGATTTATCTGGACTGGATGCTGTTGTTGTTGGACGTTCTAATATTGTTGGAAAACCTATGGCTGCCCTTTTAACAGCAGCTAATGCTACTGTGACAATTGCCCATAGTCGTACCCGTGACCTTGATGATGTATGTCGGAGCGCCGATATTCTCGTAGCGGCTATAGGCCGTCCTCAAATGATTAAAAAAGACTGGGTGAAAAATGGTGCAATTGTTATTGATGTTGGTATTAACCGCATTGCCACACCAGAAAAAGGTGTAGGAAAAACGCGTCTTGTTGGGGATGTCGATTTTGAAAATGTAAAAGAAAAAGCCGCCGCAATTACCCCTGTTCCAGGAGGTGTTGGACCAATGACAATTGCTATGCTTATGGTTAATACACTTAAAGCTGCTGCCCGATTACACAATCTTCCTATACCAAAATTCTAAAAATTTTAACAATCATTGTACATGATTTCATTGCATATGGTTCACCTTGTTTTTTTTGCATTTCTCACGTCATAAAAACAGATGCTCCTTGATCTGCACGATTAACCGATTGACGGAACACACGAAAGAGTTCGCGTCCAACACCTTGTTCATTTTTTGAAAGATCAGGAGGTATGATTGTTCGCGCATTAAATTTTGCTAAATCCTCTAAAAGAGTTAATTTACCCCTATGAACATCGAGGAAAACAATGTCACCATCTTGCAACCGCGCAATGGGGCCATTATCCAAAGCTTCTGGTGTCACATGTATGGCAGCGGGAACTTTTCCTGATGCTCCGGACATACGGCCATCCGTTATCAATGCTATCCTTTGACCACGATCTTGTAAAACGCCTAAAATAGTGGTTAATTTATGAAGCTCTGGCATCCCATTGGCTTTTGGTCCTTGGTAGCGAATAACAGCGATGAAATCTTTATCATGCAGTGCTCCAGATTGAAAAGATTTTTGGAGCTCCTCTTGATCATTAAAGACAAGGGCTGGTGCTTTAATCTGCCAATATTCTGGTTTAACGGATGAAACTTTTATAATAGCTGTTCCCAAATCTCCCGATAAAACACGAAGACCACCGTCAGGCTGAAATGGTTTTTTCCACCCTGCTAATATTTTATGATGAGCACTTTCATTCACAGCGGGTTCACGCACCACACAACCATCAGCAGAAAGCTTTGCTTCAATGGCATAAGCATTGAGATCTTTACCACAAACTGTAGAAACATCTTCATGCACTAAACCGGCCTCTATAAGCTCGCGAATGACAAATCCCATACCACCAGCTGCGTGAAAATGATTGATATCAGCTAAACCATTGGGGTAAATCCGTGCCAAAAGAGGAACAACTGACGAAATTTCTGCAATATCATGCCATGTCAATTGAATACCGCAAGCAGCAGCCATGGCAATTAAATGAATCGCATGATTGGTAGATCCTCCCGTCGCATTTAAACCTACAATAGCATTCACGAAAGAACGCTCATCTACTATCATACCAAGTGGACTATAATCATTGCTAAGGGCTGTCATTTCAAGTACACGCTTTGTTGCTTCCTTTGTTAAAGCATCACGCAATGGTGTATTCGCATTAATGAAAGCGCTACCTGGCATCTGTAGCCCCATCATCTCCAATATCATCTGATTTGAATTAGCAGTCCCGTAAAATGTACAGGTTCCTGGTCCATGGTAAGAACGTGCTTCTGATTCCAATAATGTTTGACGATCCACCTTATTTTCTGCGTAAAGCTGGCGTATTCTCGCTTTTTCATTATTGCCTTGACCACTTGTCATGGGACCAGCAGACACAAAAATTCCTGGTAGATGACCAAATGTTAGTGCACCAATCATTAAACCAGGTATAATTTTATCACAAACCCCAAGATACAGTGCAGCATCAAACATATTGTGTGATAAGCCTATAGCGGTAGCCATTGCAATCACTTCACGCGAAAAAAGGGAAAGCTCCATCCCCGCATTCCCCTGCGTAACACCATCACACATCGCGGGAACACCACCTGCGACTTGTGCGACACCACCCACTCTGCGGGCAGCCTCTTTAATTAAGCGAGGAAAAGACTCAAAAGGTTGATGTGCTGAAAGTATATCATTATAGGCAGTGATAATGCCAATATTTCCAACGATATTTCCCTTCAAATGCTCTTTGTCTATTGCTCCACAAGCAGCAAAACCATGAGCCTGATTGGCGCAGCCTAAAAAACTTCGCTTGGGACGGTGGTTTTGTGCGTTCGCGATGCGCTCTAAATAAATTTCTCGCGTTGGTAGAGAGCGTTCATAAATCCTTCGTGTAACTGTGGCAATTATCTTGGAAAGTGTCATATTTACTTCCCCCCTTTCATTGTTTCTCTCCCTTATTCATTAAAGAGAGATTGCATTTCTATTCCCCTTGTCTCTCACATTCTGATTCACTTATTTCATTTTCTGCAGGTGACCAATAAACCTGCACAAGATGAGGGGAATTACGCAAAATTGCCCGAATCGGCATTTCTATTTCAGATCCATCTTGACAAGCTTCTTCAAAGCAATCGCGTTTCTGAAAACCTTCAAAATGGAGAATAATACAACGAGATTGCATAATAACTGGCAAAGTTAGTGAGAGTCTTGGCTCAAAAGCACTCTTGGCATGAAGTGGTAAAACAAGTGCTTGTGTTCGAAGATCAAGTGCTTGCTTTAAACGATCAGCATCTGGAAAAAAGGAAGCCGTATGTCCATCAATCCCCATTCCTAAAACAACAACATCAAAGGGTTTAGGTAAAGTATTAACACGACTTGCTGCTGAAAAAGCCGCAAGCTCAACGGTGCGTGCCTTATGATAAAGTCCTATAAAACGCGCTTTTACAGCAAAATTTTGTAACAAATAACGCTGTACCATATGTTCATTGGAACGCTCATGGTGAACAGGTACAAAGCGCTCATCAACCAAAGTAATGATAATATTTTGCCAGTCAATGTCAGCCTTTGATAAATAATGAAAAAACAATTCTGGTGTTCTTCCACCAGAAACCGCTAAAATTGCACGTTTTCGCTCAAGCACAGCTATACTAAGCTCTGCTGCAACACGGTCAGCCAACGCTAAAGCAAGAGTCGTGGGTGTTTCAAAATTTAAACGGTCAATATTCATTCCATGCATACTTATTGTTTATTGCTCTAAACTAAATTGTTCCACATACGTCCATCACGTTCCATTAAAATTATCGAAGCAGGTGGCCCCCATGAACCAGCGCTATAACCATGAACAGGCTGTTTTATTGCTTGCCATCCCTCAATAATAGGATCAATCCAATGCCAAGCCGCTTCAACTTCGTCACGACGCATAAAGAGTGTTTGATCTCCGCGAATAACATCCATCAATAAGCGTTCATAAGCATCAGGATTACGTTGAGAAAATGCAGAAGCAAAACTCATATCCAGGGGGATATGACGAAATCGCATACCACCAGAACCTGGATCCTTAATCATCAACCATTGTTTGACGCCTTCATCAGGCTGGAGACGAATAACAAGCCGATTAGAAAAAATTTCATTCGAATCCACATTAAAAATATTATGTGGAATGGATTTGAAAACAACCACAATTTCAGACATTCGCGTAGGCATACGCTTACCAGTTCGTAAATAAAAAGGTGTATCTGCCCAACGCCAATTATTAACCTTAACCTTCAACGCTACAAATGTTTCGCTCTTACTTTCTCTTCCCAAGTCTTCAAGATAAGATCCCACAGGATCACCCTTCAAGACACCAGAAAGATACTGCCCACGTACAGTATGGTGCTCTACATTATGAACATCAAGAGGTGTTAAAGAATGTAAAACTTTCAGTTTTTCATCACGTACAGCATTTGCTCTATTCGTAAATGGTATTTCCATCGCCACCAAACAGAGCAATTGCAGCATATGGTTTTGCACCATGTCACGTAATGCACCTGCACTTTCATAATATTCCGCACGCCCCTCTAACCCTAAAGATTCAGCAACCGTGATCTGAACATGATCAATATAATTAGAATTCCATAACGGTTCATAAAGTGTATTCACAAATCGCAATGCCATCAGATTTTGAACAGTTTCCTTGCCAAGATAATGATCAATGCGAAAGATTTGATCTTCATTACAAACACTTGCAAATGCATCGTTAAGCGAAACGGCTGTTTTTACATCACGACCAATAGGTTTTTCAATGATAATTCGTGTTTGTGGCGTCACCAAATTGCTTGTCCCCAACCTCATCGCAATATCAGAAAAAAGTGACGAACCAACAGCCAAATAAAAAGCTCGAATATCTGTTGAATCTTGTGACAATACCAGCGCAAGATCTTGCCATCCTTGGTTTGAGGTAACATCAACAGAAACGTAAGTCAAACGTGCAAGAAAGCGATGAAGTTCAGTTGAATTGAGATCTTTTGGATGAATATGTGCTTCTAAAGAAGCCCGAACAAAATTTTGATATTCTTCATTACTCCATGCAGAACGAGCAACCCCAATAATACGCGTGGGCTCATTAAATTGCCCAACACACTGACAATGATAGAGAGCAGGCATAAGTTTGCGCGCTGCTAAATCACCATTACCACCAAAAACAATACAATCAAAGGGAGAAACTGGAATAATTTTACTTACCATGAACTTATTTATTTTTCTATTCGATTATTCAATCCTATATTACTTATAACCTATATTACTTATAACAGCTTCCATCATTAAAGCAGGCAGAACCTAAACAAGCCATTAATTTTCTAAATTTCAATCAATGTTTCTGTTAAAAATGATCCATTAAAGAAAACCAACGCATTGCTAAAAATATAAGCGGATAACGCAAAATTTTCCCACCTGGAAAAGACGAAATCTTTAAGTCTTGAAAAGAGGCAAAACGTTCATGATTCCCAGTTAACCATTCTGCATATAATTTTCCTATAAAAGGAGCAAGTATAACACCATGACCTGAATAACCACCACAATAAGTCATCTTAGAGAAAAGTTGTCGAACATAAGGCATTCGTTCAACCGTGATGGCGACCGTTGCACCCCAATGATGGGTTAGATTAACAGAGTGTAGCTGAGGATAAATTTCAGTAATCTGGCGTTTTATACGTTTTTCTAAATTTGCAGGATATTGATTATCGTAGCTTTCTACTCCACCAAATAATAAGCGATTATCCATGCTTTTGCGAAAATAGCGAACCATAAAACGAGAATCATCGACCGATTCGCCCCCTTGAAGAATCGGGCTGTCTTTCTCTAACGGTTTTGTTGCTCCAATATAAGAGCGAAGAGAAAAAATCTTTTTCTCAACAAATCCTTGAAGTCCAAGCTTATACGCATTGGTCGCAAGTAATACATGCTCCGCTCTTATATTCCCCCGTTTTGTTATCACCCTCCAATGGTTACCATTGCGCTCTAACCCAGTTGCTTGGGTTTTCTCATAAAGCTTAGCACCAGCATTTTTCGCATTTTTTGCTAACCCAACAATAAGCTTTAAGGGATTAATATGACCCGTATCGGCATCATAAATACCACCATGATAAAAAGAGGAACCAAGCCGTTTTACTGTTTCATCCCTATCCATAAAAGTAAGACCGTAATAACCATAACGCTGCATCGTTTCTATATGCCGTTGATAAGATGCTCGTTCACGTTTTTTATGGGTAACAGAAAGCTGTCCTCGCATAAAATCGCATTGACAATTGGGCATTGCACACCAAGATAAGATATCTCTTTTGGCTTCTTCAGCTAAATCAAACAGAGCCTTGCTTCGCTCAAAACCATATTTTTTCTCTAGTGTTTCTACCCATTGCCGTTGCCCCGTTCCTAATTGCCCACCATTGCGCCCTGAAGCACCATCACCAAAACGTGAAGCTTCACACAAAACAACATGCACTCCAGACTTCGCTAAATGGTAAGCAGCCGAAAGTCCGGTAAATCCACCTCCAATAATAATCACATCACACTGTATATTTTCATTTAAAAACGGATAAGAGGGGCGTTCTTCTAAAGTGTCCTCATACCAAGAAATTCCTGGAGAAATCGGATTATAATCAATCATCGTGATAAACCTCAAACATTAAGCAAGAGATATTCGCGCTCCCACGGGCTAATCACTTCCATAAAAGTTTCAAATTCCTGTCGTTTGATTGCAGCATAAGTACTGACAAACACATCTCCTAAAATAGCACGTATCGCTCTATCTTGTTCAAATAAATTGACTGCTTCAATGAGACCACGCGGTAATTCAATGCTATCAGCATTCACATTACTTGTTGTTGGCTCATCGGGTTCAAGCTTTTGCTGTAGCCCAATGAGACCGCAAGCCAAAGAAGCCGCAAGCGCTAAATAAGGATTAGCATCTGACGAGGGAAGCCTATTTTCAACACGCCGTGCTTGAGGAGCAGAACGAGGTACACGAAATGCTGTAGTACGGTTATCATATCCCCATCGTAAATTAACCGGTGCTGAAATATCAGGCATAAGACGTCGATAAGAATTTACATAAGGAGCAAGCATTACAAGTGCTCCTGCCATATGTCTTTGTAATCCACCAATAAAATGACGAAAACAGACACTTTCTTCACCATCCTTTTGTGTAAAAATGTTCATACCTGTCTTCTTATCAACAACGGATTGATGAATATGCATCGCAGAACCTGGCTGCCCTTGAATAGGCTTGGCCATAAAAGTAGCATACATATTATGCTTTAGTGCTGCTTCACGAATTGTTCGTTTAAACATAAAAACTTGATCGGCTAATTCGATGGGATCACCATGGCGTAAATTGATTTCAAACTGCCCTGCCCCTTCCTCATGAATGAGAGTATCAATCTCCAACCCTTGCGCTTCCGAAAAATGATAAATATCATCAATGAACTCATCAAATTCATTCACACCGGCAATCGAATACCCTTGTCCCCCACCAATTGAACGTCCAGAACGCCCAACTGGAGGAACTAAAGGATAATCAGGATCAGGATTTTTCTGTACTAAATAAAACTCAATTTCTGGTGAAACAACCGGCATTAGATCCATTTGTGTATAAAAATCAACGACTTTTCGTAAAACATTTCGTGGTGTGTAATCGACAACATGTCCATTTTGATAGACAAGATCACAAATCACTTGTGCTGTGGGAGCATCTTCCCATGGTACAATGCTTAATGTAGACAAATCAGGCTCAAGGCGTAGATCACCATCAGTTTTGGGATATTCAAAACCATGACCATCTTCAGGATAATCTCCTGAGATTGTTGCGACAAAAACCGCTGAAGGTAATGCCAATGATGTTTCCGAGGTAAATTTTTTAGAAAGCATCATCTTGCCACGGGGTACCCCCGCTTGATCAGGGGTAATACATTCAATATCTTCTACATTACGGAAAGCTAGCCAATGCGAAACTTGCTGCCAATTGCTTACACCTCGTAATTTTTTAAGAAAACCAGAAACAGGCTTAGAGCCCTTTTTTTTCATTTGTTTACCATTTTTCACAACCATAACACACCAATTTTAAAAACAATCAAAGCCCGCTATTATGGTATCATTTCATGTTTAAGCGTTACTAAAAATCCTTATCAACTTAATTTTTAGAGAATATGCAACTCCCATCAAGGCAAAAGAGTCCTTGTTATTATTATAAGCTTCTTATCATATTAAACATAGTGAAAAATAACACTGCGTGCGATACATCTGTGCTAACATTCTGTTTATAAAAAACAAAAGTCCTAAAGCTATTCTGGCAAGCAATAACCGTATAAAATCTTATAGTGGAAGCTCAACGTAATTATGATAGCTCTACTTTTAATGTCCACAAAGAAGCGATACGCATCACCACTTCTGCTTCCTAAATCTATACAACAAAATACCCAATCATAGCTTCTCATTAACTGCGCCTTACCGCAACTGCGATAAACGCTTGAGACAACGAGAAGCGCTCAGCATTCGTGGACAGCTGAACGAAAGGCAAATTTCCTATTCTGCTAACAAATCTAGCTTGATTGAAAACACCACCCTCCTCAATGATTTTCCTGCCCCTCTCCAAACGCTGTACATATGACTTCTTATTTGCCCAGCTGAATCTTATTCAGCATTGACAATTTACCTCATCGGTACAAACTGACACAGTATATCAAGAAATACTTTTTTAGCTAATCATACATTATAAAGCTATAAATATTCTGATCATGAAAAACTCCGTTTAACAATTCAGCTTTTTTCAATCTTCCCTCAAGCTCAAAGCCGCAGCGCTGTGCTACTGCGTTGCTTTTTTTGTTGTCTACTGAGCATGTTATGACAAATCTTTTTATTTCGCCAGATTTCAAATAAAACTGTATCAAGGCCTCCACAGACTTAGTGATAATCCCTTTTCCTTGAAGTTTTAAATCAAGCCAATAGCCGATATAAGCGGTCTTATTACCACTGTCAATCCTATTGAAAGAAAGTAATCCCACTGGAACTTCATCAAACAAAATAGCATATGTTTTTCCATCATTCTTCTGATGTTGCAAAAAGCAAACGTCAAGAAAAATAGCTTCATCATATTCATTCGTAACATAACGTGGCCAAGCCATATATTGACTGAATTCCTTTCTATTACGAT
This sequence comes from Bartonella sp. ML70XJBT, assembly GCF_028618425.1. NCBI lineage: Bacteria > Pseudomonadati > Pseudomonadota > Alphaproteobacteria > Hyphomicrobiales > Bartonellaceae > Bartonella > Bartonella sp. ML70XJBT. The sequence continues at coordinate 186,331 of NZ_JAQISX010000003.1, read as the reverse complement.
CTATAATATTAAAAAGTTCGGAAGCATATCTCGAGGACGCGGGTGCGAGTTGAATATTTTTATCCACACTAATAGCTTCCTCTCTATACAATAAATCTACTCGCCCAGCTGGTAAGGCATTTTCTGCAAGCCTAGCTGTTACGATTTCTTTTTTGTATAAAGCGTAGACGGGAGGTTTAAGACGCGTCCATTCATTAGCAGTTTGTAAATCATAAGAACCGCAACCGCGAATAATAAACAACTGATCTTTGCCCAAACCATAATCTGCCTTGGGAAAAAGGCAGTCATTTTCAAAACAGTTAAAACCTGCTAATATCTGACCATGTTTACCACAAGCGTTTTTTTTCTCTTCTAACGGCACAAGCAAATGATGCCAAACACGCACAGAAGGTATCCAGTTAATGCCAAGATTTGTCTGTATGATATCGACCTGATCGCGCTTTTTAATACTTACAGTTCTTCCTACAGCATAACCATGATCTTCGCTGATATACCTACCAAGCTCAAAAATCAATTTCCATCTAGCAGGTAAAGTGAGATCTTGTTCAGATAAAACATTAAAAATTTCTTGGAAAAACTCCTGTGGTTTTGTAGCCGTAACTTCAGCATCTGCTGAAAAGGAGTCTGCTGGAAATCCGCCCCCCATATCAAGATACCCTCCCTTAGGCATATTTTTTAAAAGGAAGGGAAGCCAATCACGCAAGTTCTCAATAATTCGTGCCGAACTTTCTAGATTCGCATCTATATGAAGATGAAAGCCCTTAAGATAAACATTCTTGCAAGATTGCAGCAAGGGAACGATTTCTTCCTCAAATTCTTCCACTGTCACTCCAAAACGAGAACGCTGGCTATCTTTGTAAAAATGCGCCAATCTTAAGCCCAGACCCACTACGCGGTCAGTATCAGAAACCAGATCAATTATGGCCTTGAGTTCGTGCGGACTGTCGACATGAATGAGTGCCTTTTCAGCAATCCCTTGAGAAAGATCTTTGAGAGATTTATAAGGTCCATCCAATACAATCCTATCGCCAGTAAAACCCGCCTTTAAAGCTAGCTGAAGCTCATCTGCCGAGCATACTTTTGCACTGAGTCCGTGCTCAGCGATTAGTCGCAACAACAAACCTAACGAGCATGACTTAACCGAAACAGCAATAACTGCGTCCAGAAAATATTGCTGACAGACCGCTTGCAGATGCAGAACCCGTTCCAGCGCCGAATCAACATCGAATATAAAAAATGGCTCGTCGCCATAAGGCTGGCGTTCACGCAGTCGTTTAGCTGCTGTGATGATATTTTGAGCTACTATTTTTTGCTCCATAACTGTATGGTAACTCCCTGATAATCTCGTTGAGCATTAAGAGGAGCACGGATAGCAAGATATCGCTCATAAAATGCATCCTGTATATTTTCCTCAAGCGAACAAATGAACTTATTTTCAATTCTAATATATCTACGAAGATTGTCTTTAAGCTCATCATAGGATCAAGACGATAATTCATAATCTTTTTCTTGATCCAGTTCCAATCCTGCTTTGCCCAAAAAGTCATGCCAATAATGCAGCGTCGAAGCAGGATCAGGTTTGAACCCTATGGCGCTATAAACGTCAGTAATCATTTTATCGCTAAGCGCCCTTCTATAGTAAAAATTTGAAGTACAAAGAACACCCTCTACTTTCAAAACACGACTGACCTCAGACAGCGGTTGTTCTCTTGCTTGAAGAAATGCAAAATCACATCCACCAAGTACATGAACGTTTCTGCATAAAAAGGAAGGCTGCAGGCGTCAGAAGCTTGATAGCGTAAACGACTATCCGCAGCAAGCTTAGCGGCCAACTCACGAGCAATAATGATTGCTACTTCAGATATATCAATGCCCTCTGCAGAAGATCCAGTTTTTTCAAAACAATAACGCGAACTGTAACCGGTAGAGCCAGCAAGATCTAACAACACAGAATCGCGATGAATGCCTGCATGCTTGATCTCATAATCAACAGTATAATTACCACTGGGCGGCGTATTATCCTGTTTCATCAGCGCTACAAAATCAAGATACTCATCGAACAAATGTCTTCAAACTTCGCAAATGTATCACTAAGCTCCATCATATAATTTTCTCCTTATAGGATTTCTTTAAAACAGCTCTCCAGCGCAAAGTAAAGCCTTTGTTCTCCCTCTCGCTTTAAAAATACCGCAAATCCGGCGTGTAAGAGCCTAAGAGCGTCACGATTTTAAACCTCCTTGGCAATTTAGAAAATAATTTTACTTCGGAGCATTATCATTGGTGTTACGCAAATTCTTTCTCAATATTACTCTTATAAACCACATGATCATACACGCTTTTCTCACTCGTCCCAGCGCTCCGTTCTAAATTCGCCAAAAATCGCTCCTTGCAAAACATTCTTGCAACGCTATAGTCTTGGTCAGTTCGTTTTAAATATCTAATACCATCAATAGTAAGATTGACATGCGCTTTATTAAGAGTTTCCTCCGCGCACTCTAAAAAGCTTGTGATTTCTTTGCAAAATCTAATATATACCCACTCTTTAGCAAAACATCAATATTATAAGATTCTTGATCTGTTCGCTCCGATACTTCTGGCTCATAGCAGCACAATCATTTGGCGCATTCAAATCGGTCAGCATCTCTACTAAAAACGATGGACAGCTATTCATTTCGATGAAATCCATATAAGATGACCCACACACTATTTTTTTTCTATGTCTTTATGTAAGTAATAGGCAAAATCCTATTCAACTGTATCTTCACTCTCAAACCTCCTCACCTTTTATTAACTTTTTATCAGTATAAAGCCAGGCCAAATTAAGCGGGATAACCAAACATATACAAAGCAAAGCGAAACAAAAAGCTGCTTCTATACCAATATTACTGGCCAACCAACCAATCAGCACAAGCGCCAAAATACCAAAAATACGTGCAAGAAAACTAACAATGGATAAAACTGTATTCGCATTCTTTTGTTGAATATGTTTAAAAAATTCTGCTTCAAACTGTGTCACAGGGACAGAAAAAAAACTGTGAAATATGGTGAATAAAATAATGGGAGCCCAACTGTTCGCAACAAGAAGCAGAGCAAGCATAACAACAGCACTCAGGACTAGCGAGCACAAAGTTATCGCCATAGGAGCATATTTTTGCATAAGATATTTAATGACAAAGCGATTAAATAAGTATTTGACAAAACTATAAGACACAAAGCACAGGCCAAGAATAAGAATTTTAGTCTTCCCTGTTGCATTATCTAATGCTCCTGTTTGTCCCAAAATAAAAGGTTGCCAAAAATGAAATATTGGCTGCAAGGCAGCAACAATAAAACCACATATCAATATATAATATAACCCGATTTTTGAGGTAACTAAATAAACAAAAGCTTCTGTTGCATGCAACAAAGAACCTGAGTTTCTTAGCTGACTACTCCCAACGGATGCAATACCTACTCCCCTCACCCGACTAAACCAGAATACAAGCACGAGAAACCCAAAAGAACAAAAATAATATGCCGACTGATAATTATACATAGACAAAACAATAAGAACACCTAGTGCACCAGCAACCATATTCATGAATGCTATCAGTTCCCGCTTATAGGCGTTTACTTGGTGGTAGATCAAACTACCCTTGTAAAGACCGCCGTCGATTAAACCTTTAATCCACGCGCTATCAGCGCCAGAACATAAAGCAAAGGCTAAAGCATAAATAATTTCTGCCGGAATTAAAACAGAAAGATTAGGCGCGTGAGTACATAAAAAGAAGAAGAGAGAAAAAAAGAAACATGAAAAGATAACATTTTGTTTAACGCCGATTTTATCTCCTAAAATCCCACAAGGCACTTCAAAAATACAAATAGCCACACTAAACACAATTTGCAATAAAGCGAGCTGTGTTATACTAATGCCCATAGACAATAGAAAAAAAGCATGGAAAGAACCCGTAATCAACCGAACCCCGCTCATTGCTGCACAGCCATACAGCAATTTTTTAACTTCATAATCTATCGTCATTAATATATCCAAAAGCTATAAAGCTGGCAGTTTTTTTTGCTGCCAGCTTTATAGTTTCTAACACCTCAATTCGTGAGAGCACCTCGAGCAGCCATTTTCTGCTCACTTGCTCGGGATTTGAGCGCAGTAACATCAACCCGCTTAATTTGAATTTTTTTCAGTGGTTTATACATATCTTTAGTTTTCATAACTTTACCTCCTGTATTAAATGAAAATAATGAGATTTAACATGAAGCACATACTGTAGCTACTTTATAGCTACCTTTTGTCAATTTGTTATTTTGATGTAAAAAGTTTTACTCTCCTCCCCACGCTTAAGCTAAGTATTTCACGCATCAATCATAATGAAAGCAATTAAATAACATGAAGTACACATTACAGCTACTTTATAGCTAATTTTTTTTGTCAATGTATTATTTTGATATAAAAAGCTTTGCTCTTCGCCTGCGTCTTTTTTTAAGTATTTCATGTACCAATCACTTTGCAACAACCGCCATAGCACTTGGAAATTCATGCCCCGCTTCGGGAAAAGTACGCTTATATTCACGCCAATTTGTCACCGGCTGGTTATTAAACACAACGCTCGTTTGCAGTGCATCAAAATGCGCTTTGCCACATTTAATCTTCAGCATTTCTTTAAGGCGCAAATCAAACTCGCTGTTTGCCCCTTTTGTCTCCAGCACAAAGTAAAGCTTCTGTTCGCCATCCCGCTCTAAAAAGACCGCCCAATCAGGCGTATAAGAACCAATGGGAGTGGCTATTTTAAAACTTCTTGGCAATTTAAAAAACAATCTGACTTCAGGATCATTTTCAAGACTTTGTGCAAACTCTTTCTCCACACTGCTTTCATAAACTACATGATCATACACACTTTTCTCACTCACAACAGCTGTGCGCTCTAAATTTGCCACAAGCTCTTCGCTGGTAAAAAACTCTTGCACACTATATTCTTGCCCTACCAGCTTTAAATATTTAATGCCATCAATTGTCAAATTAACATGGGTTTTATTGAGTATTTCTTCTATACGCTCTAAAAAAGCTTGTGGATTTTTCACAAACTCATGCTCACGACCACTCTTTATCAAAATACTAATAATCGTCTTTGCAGTTAATTTCAGCTTTAAGGTCAAATAATTTACAATGTTCGGCAGTGCACACGAACTATAATCAAGTGTACTCTGCTTTAATAACTTCTCTTCATAGGTCACACCAGTACTATCCAGTTCTATCTCTGCTGTCTGATAAACCAAATGCGCAGGCGCAACTGGCGGCATTTTTTCCACTGCATCCACTGCTTTGACGACAAACTCTGTGCAATCAAGCTTTGCACGATAAGTGGTCTTTTTATTGATCTTCTCCCATAATGCCAGAAACTCAGGCGAAGCGACTGTTTGTTTTTTAAGCTTAACCCGCACCTCGCGCGTAGCATTACGAATAATCGGCATGGCTTGGCTCGCTTCTAGCGCCTGCAGCACAGCTTGCTTTTGCCCTTTACTAAAACGTTCACTTAAATCCAACGTCCCAGCTGCCCATTGCATTTTTAATGTATCTGTGATTTTCCCTGCTGATGTAAGCAAGGCTTTTTCACGCAACTCAACTAATATATCAGCAGCCTCTTGCGAAGACAGAGTCTTTGTTTCCGTCATCACTGTCGTATAAGTCAGATCTTGCAGCGTCTCAACATTAATAAGTGTGCCCGCATCAATTTTTTTCATAATTTCTTGACGTAACTCGCGTGGTATTTCCGACGTTCCTATAACTTCAAATTCATTCGCCACTAAATCTTGGTCTACTTTAACGACACCCGCCTCATCAATCAAATCTTTTGCAACAAGCATTTTAACAATTTTTTGTGCTTGAGGCACTTCCACTTTAGCGACCACATATTTCACATCTTCATAAATACAGCCAACCAACTGCTCCATCTGCAATGTACCAAGTTTATAACCAATATCCGCCTCTAATTCTTTTTGCAATGTACTCACAAACTCAGAAAAGCTTTCATTCACCATAACATGCAGCACATTTATATCTTTATCTTCCACCTGCTCACCTTGTTGGTTTACGCACAAGCGCAAACCGCGACCAATCTTTTGCCGTGTGGTAAAATTCGATTTTTGCTCAATTAACATGCAAACTTGAAACACATTCGGATTATCCCAGCCTTCTCTCAATGCCGAATGCGAAAAGATAAAACGTAAGGGACATGCAAAAGATAATAACCACTCCTTATCACGCATAATCGTGTTATAAGTGTCATCATCGACTTGGCTGTCGCCTTTTGTATCCTTATACACACCCTTCTTGTCTTGCGAGAAATAACCGCCGTGCACGTTTCGAACATTTTGCGCAAACTTAGTTCGCAATGGTGCATACTTCTCTTTCGCCAACAGCTCTTCATAACATTCTTCAAACATACACTCATAAAGCGCTGGCTCTTCATCATTGCTACGATATTTAGCTACCTCATCAATAAAAAACAACGATAAAACTTTGATCCCTAACGGCACAAGCCGCAATTCCTTATCTAAATGTGTTTCTATAGTGCGATAAATTTGCGCGCGTCTAAGCTCTATTGTATTCACATCACCAAGCGGATGGCCAAATTTAACAATTTCAGTATCAGAAAACTCAACGGCTTCATCCCCCGCCATGCAATTGATACCCGAAACAATATAACCCCTATAAAGCTCACGCCCACCCGTAACGCGATACAGATCATCTCCTTGCCTCACTGTAACCATTTTGCGGCTAACAGTGCCATTCTTTCCCGCAACATCCAACTCTAAGCGCGCCTTAAAACCATGTTCGTGTGATACGCCTTTCAAGGCAATATAGGGACGATTAAAATCTTTCTCTATCTGATTAGAAGAGACACAAATTTGCTTCACCAATCCTTTTTTATAAGCATCAACAGGTGTTAGACGATATAAAAGATTAATCTCCTCTTTATGCGTGGCACTATAGCGGAAAACACAAAGCGGGTTAAGGCTCGCAATAGCCTCCTTCGCTTTTACTGTATTATCCACCGATTGCGGTTCATCTATGATCACAATCGGATTTGTGTCTTGGATATAGCGCATAGCACTTTCGCCATTCAATTTATCCTGCGGAAGATTGATAATATTTTCTGCTTTTTTAAATGCATCAATATTGATAATCATAATTTCAATATTGGTCGAGTTTGCAAATTGGCGAATTTGCGAAAGATCTTTTGAATTATAAATAAAATAACGATAGGGCAGATTATCAAACTCTGCTTGAAAATGCTCCCTCGTTACCTGCAGTGATTTATAGACCCCTTCACGAATAGCAACACTTGGTACGACAATAATAAATTTGGTAAAGCCATAGCGTTGATTTAACTCAAAAATCGTCTTGCTATAGACATAGGTTTTGCCTGTCCCCGTTTCCATCTCAATAGAAAATTGCTTTTGCTCTAGCGTCTTACTCGCCAAGAGTTTATTGTTCTGTTGCACCTCTCGTAAATTTGCTAATATGCTTTCATCACTAATCAATAATTGATTACCATAACCAAATTCATTTAACGCTAATTGTCCTTGTTCTAAACGCAAGGAAAAAGAAGAAGCTCTTTGCGGTTGTCCTTTAAATAAATCAATGACGCTTTTAACCACATAATTTTGAAATTCTTGTTGTTTAAATTTAAGTTTCATATAGACGCCCCAATCGTCTTTCTATAGTTTAAATTTTATCAAAACTTACTTCATTGTCTTTAAAGATAAAGTCGCAATTAATAAGCGCCTCATCACCTTCAAAAGCCGCATCAAGCGCTACGATTTTTACGGGCAAGTACTTTATCATCTCCTCTGCATCTTCAGGTTCAAAAGGCGGATCTATGGCTATAATCACCAAGACATCGCCTTCGCTCTTGCCTATATAATAAAATCTCTTTCCATTGATTGCTAAAGGATAAATTTTTAAATCCAGTGGCCAACCATATTTAAGCATGATCTCGAAAATAATATCTTGATGAGAGCGTTCGGGATTTACCCCTCGCAGAATATGATCAAAGCGTATTTGCAATTGTTCTTTAATATCAAGTGCATTCGGATCAATCGGACTATCGTCCCATATGGGAAAGTTAGAACTATCGAGCTCTAGCACACGAAATCCAGTGTCTAGAGGCTGCTCACGTATGAGTTCTGCTTCATGCTTTTGCTTGATTTGTGCACCAGCGCGACGAATACGTTCAATTCCTATGTCGCATATATTCTTATAACCTGCCTTGTAAGCTTCACTCTTCTCATCACACAATTCAGGCAATTGCACCATAATGAATTTGCGATTACCACCATCTTCGGCATTCAAAGCCATCACTGCATGCGCCGTTGTACTAGAACCAGCAAAAAAATCGAAAATGATGTCGTTGTCACTGGTCGTCTGTTCAATCAATTGCTTTACAAGACTCACACCCTTGGGATGATCAAAAAATTGGCCGCCTAAAAGTTCTCGTAATTGTTTGGTCGCTATAAAATTCATATCTGCTTCAAGCATTGTACTAAATGGTTTAGTTTGAGATTTAACTTCTGTTTTATGACGTTTATAAGTAGGCGTACCTTGTCCGTTTTTTGGGAAGATCACCTTGCCTTCTTTGATGATGTTTGCCATTCGTCCTTTTTCATAAGCCCATACACGATTGGGATTACACTGGTAAACTACACCCGTTTGTGGATCAGTAATCGGGTAATTAAGATTTGGCCGCTCTGATGCTGTTTTATTGCATGTCAAATTATCAGCCATCCAAGGCCCGCGCGGGTCATTATCGGGGTTGGTATAATTTGCAAAACTCTTTTGTACTCCACTAAAAACAGTGTGCCTGCAACTATAACACAAAATGTAATCATGGTCTGTACTTACATTGTTTTGCGCATCATTAGCACCAGTGCGTTTCCTCCACACCAGCTGCGCAACAAAATTCTCTTCGCCAAACACTTCATCACATACTTTGCGCAAATTATGCACTTCATGATCATCTATTGAGATAAAAACCACCCCATCGTCACGCAATAAAGTCTGTGCCAAACGCAAGCGCGGATAGATCATATTGAGCCACGCAGTGTGAAACCGCCCCATTGTCTCAGGGTTCGATTTTGTCGTTTGGCTCGTCACTTCCTTATAGCGCGCTAACGGGTCTTTAAAATCATCACAATAGATAAAATCATTCCCCGTATTATAGGGCGGATCTATATAGATCATCTTCACTTGGCCAAAATAAGACCGCTGGATAAGTTTTAACACTTCAAGATTATCGCCCTTAATATAAAGATTATGCGTATTATCAAAGTTTACGCTCTCCTCGCGCTTCGGACGCAATGTCCCAAGTGAAGGCTTTTGCGCAAGCTTTAAACTCGCTCCTTTACCCTTCCATTCAAATTTAAATTTCTCAAAATCATTATCGATATATTCTCCGCATAGATTAAGAAGCAGGTCTATATCCAACTTTCCCTCAGCAAAACATTGCGGAAAGGCTGCTTTTAACTTTTCTATATCTGGATTAACTGGGCTCTGACTCATGCCCTCTATTTTATCTTCACCCGCTATTATACTCATCTTTGCGCTTCTCCGTTACGCTTAGTATAAAATATGTCTATGAATATTTCTTTTGTATGTCGCAATTCCTTTTATCTCATTTATTTTGTATCCTCTGCAAATTTACTTTCATGCAAAGTATCGTATAAGCTGTTCTCTTTATCTTTCAAAGTTTCTTGTGCTTGTTTTATCTCTTTTCGCTTACGCAAATCAGCTAGATCAATTCGCATTACCACATTTTGACATTTTGCTTTTTTTGCCTTGCTTTGCAAGAGCAATAATTTCGCGCTCTAAATTGGCGCGCTGTTTCGCATAATTAAAGACGGCGATTTTCTCTTTCTTCTTGTGCGTTATTATGGCACTTACAAACATTATCAATAAGCTTATCAATTGGCACAAGCCCATCCCAAATATGGCTATATTCTGGTTCCTTTCACATTTCTAACAAATAAAAGCACTGAATCGCCAATTTGACGATGTCACCATAACGCATATTATTTTCAAAACTCAACAGATCATATTGAGGCTCAATCAAAGGTACTTCTTTTCAAGATTAAGCAAGTTTTATAACCTCTCTTGTTATCTCCACAGAAGGAAATAGCCTCTATGGACGGTGAGTGGTTAGCCTTCACCTCTAGTGCTTACAGCACTTTATAACACTCACCCCGTACCAAACAGAGGATTGCGTTTTATTAAATAACCCACGCGCATATAATTAAAGACAGAAACGATTAAGCTTGCGCCAATCATGCCAAACCAATAACCCATAAAGCCATATTCAAAAAAATGTGCCATGAGCGCGCCCCCAAATAAGCCTAGCCCCCAATAGCTTATTGTGACAACAATGGTTGACCAAAACGTATCAAGCAAACCCACAAGTATGCCATTGAGCATAGCCCCTAAAATGCCAAAAGCAAAAGACAATAAGACAAACGGAAGCAACTCCCAAGAGAGAATAACAACGTGGAGTGAAGAAATATCAAAAATGGTTGTAAGAATGAATTCATAAGAGAAATAAACAAACCCTGATAAAAACAAAACATAAGAGACAGCAAAAACTGTGATACTCATACGCAACTGTTTTAGAGCCATATGATTCCGATCAGCTTGATACCACGCTGCTATGGTCGTAGCTGCACTGGAAATCCCCAAAGCGACCACAGAAATCAGCATATCGATACGCATTCCAATCGTATGCGCAGCCAAAGATTCGACCCCAAAAGCTGTAATCATGAAGGCAATGACAGAAGGAAAGCCTTCCGCAATAAGAATACGGATACCAATGGGAAGTCCTATGAACAGTAATTGTATTATTCGTGCAATTTCTAACTTTGGTCTTAAATAATTAAAGTGAAAGGAACTAAAAGTAGAATTGCGGGACAGAATTATTGCTACTGCCATAACAATCAAAATACGGATCAAACTACTTGCAATTCCAGCACCAAAGACACCAAATCCGCTTGCAGGACCTATACCAAAAATAAGCAGCCAAGAGATGAGAAAATTTATAGGGATAGCTGCAAGCATAATCCAAGTTAAGGGCTTGGGATTACCAATTGCTGACAGTAATCCACGGCTATTGACATAAAGATAAAAAAACACCACCCCTATAGCAGCGCCACTATTATATTCCTGCGCTATATTGGCAATTGCCTCATCTTGGCCAAGAAGACATAAAATATTCCTCGTATTGAATAAAATGATTACACTCATCATTCCAATCAAAAGGGAAAGCCATATTCCTTGATCAAACCATGCCTTCAGTGCATATCTATCTTGTCTGCGAAAACTTTCCGCAAGTTTTGGTGCAACCGCGGTAATAATTCCCAGCCCCAACAACATAACAAAACTAAACATACTCAGAGCCAACATTGTACCACTCAAGGCTTGAACGCCTAAATGCGCCACAAGTGCTGCATCTGTGAAAGAAATCATCATTTGAGAGATAAACCCTATAGCCATTGGCATACCAAGAGAGAGCAATTTCTTCATCACAACAAACATTGTGAAACACCCCTCCATATTGAAGGGCATATTAAGCTCAGATATTTTAAACAAAACACATTGATTTTTTTCGTAAAGTCTTTCCATCGCAAGTTTTGCCTAAAGGATGCATAATGAGAACTCATTAAGCTAAGAGGAGATGCCCAGTTCTTAAAGGAGAAACGCAATGCGCCTTTATTGATTTTTTGGACTTCATGCCATGCGTTTTTTTGTACAACATTACGCGCCAAAACAGCTACAATCGTTGATAAAATATCCTCAGCAAGTATTTGTTCATCTTGCACATCCATTTGCAGTATTTTCAATAAAATTTGGGGGAAAATTTCTTGGTACAAGACTTGATATGCTCCCCCCTAAAAACGAATTCTTGGCAATAAAGAACTGTTGAAAAACATAAAAAATAAACGAGAAACTCGTCATCCTGTTTGGAGATTTTGTACAACGCAATCACTTCAAAATCAAGATGCAGTTCGAAATGATCTGAATATCAAACGCCGTCTTTTAACTGGAGAGAGCATATACCCCTCCTTCAACGAATAGCCCAAAGAGATCTGTGGCGGTGGACATGAAATTTTTCCATAAAGCTTATGATTTTAGCTGACGAGCATTATGAGTTACTAAAGCATCGTCATTTAATGATAAATTAGAATCAATGTCTACAGAAATGCCATTGGACAGCATAATATGCTACCCATAGAATGTGTTTAGTAACGCAAAACTGGACAATTTTATCCCATTGAAAATAAATAATAAATCGAGAAAAGACCTTTTTAGATAAGAACTCTGCTCATTGAGACAATTCGACTCTTTTGAGCAAAAAATCACGAAAGAAAGGTCTTTGCTCTATTATCATTCATATGCAAAAAAAGTCCGAGAAGCACAGGTTCCTTAAGGAAAAAACAAGAGAAATGAGAATAGTTGCACAAAGCTAAATGGTACTGCATGCGTTACATCGGTTCGAACGTTCTCATTTTTTCAGAAGTAAAATGCGCGCAAACCAACAGGAAATATTAATGTTCTCAGAAAGTGCTGCAAACCGCCCTGAGATCACTGCTAACTTTGAAGGCCCGCCAAGCGCCGCTTAAATTGGTCAGCCATTACAGCTAAACAGCGAGACACGCTTAGCATCACCGCGGCTCATAACTCTAGGCACCTTGTTAACATAATCTTTAGTAAAAAAGCCACAATAAGAATAAGGGTAGCGAATAAAGGTATATAGCTGTACGATAAAAACGATCCAACCACCCCCCCCAGTAAGGCGCCTAATGCACTTCCAAGATAATTACAAGAACCATTAAGCGCTAATACAGCATTACTATGTTGTGGTTGATAGGATAACAAACTATGCTGTTGCGGTGCCAAAGAAGCCCACCCTGTCATCCCCCAAACAAACAACGGGAAAAATAAAATGCTGTGCAAATATTGCGCGAAATACAACGAAAAAATCGCCATGGCCATGAGTGAAAGAAGCGCTAATAATAACAAAGGTGTACCTTTCGTTTTATCAATTAAATAACCGATAGAAAAACTCCCAATAACGCCACCCGCACCCCAAACCCAAAAAGCAGCAACCATGTCGAGATTAGGAACAGATCTTGCAATAATAGGGATCATATAAGTATATGCGCCTAAGCTCGCAACCGCTGTTAGAAGAGTAATAAAAACTGTAATAAAAACTCTTTTATCTGCTAAGACCCGTATTCTCTCTTTTACAGACGCTGGCGCAGCAATTGCAAGCCGTGGCAACCCCCGCCAAAGCCCAGCAAAAGCTATCATTGAAAATAAAACCACCAACCCAAAGCTGGAACGCCAGCTAAAATAATCGCTAATCAGCAAACCAAGCGGCACGCCTAACACTGTCCCACAACTCATACCACCAAGTGTCATGCCTAATGCGCGCCCTTTCTTCTCAGCACATACGAGATGCGTAGCAGCGACCATAGCTATAGGAGAAAACAAACCAGCCCCAAAGCCAGCAATAGCACGAGAGACAAGCAGCATCGGATAGTTGACAGAACACGCGCTTACACCATTAGCAACAAGGAAAACGAACAGTGCATAAAGCAGAGTTTTTCTTGCCTCTTTCATTGCAAAAAGCAGAGTAAAAAAAGGGGCAGAAAGCGCGTAACAGAATGTAAAAATTGTCACAGCTTGCCCTACCGCGGCTTCACTCAAATCAAAGCTGACGGCAATTTTGGGAAGAAGACCGGCAACAACATAAGCATCCAAACCTAATGCAAACATAGCCAGCGAGATAAAAAGAATTTTAAACATGGCAACCTTCTGACCTAAGAATTATGGTAATCAACAACCCTTTTTTGTCCCTTCACTGAAAAAATAGGCGCCCTGTAACGACCTGAATGACTATTTATGTCATTGAGCATTTTTTGTACAATATGATGCCCACAAGCAGTTACAATCGTTGATAAAATATCCTCAGCAAGTATTTGTTCATCTTGCACATCCATTTGCATTATTTTTAATAAAATTTTTTGGAAAATTTCTTGGTACAAGACTTGATACGCTGCCCCCCCCCCAAAAAAAACAAATTCTTGGCAATAAAGAACTGTTGAAAAACATAAAAAATAAACGAGGAACTCGTCATCCTGTTTGGAGATTTTGTACAACGCAATCACTTCAAAATCAAGATGCAGTTCGAAATGATCTGAATATCAAACGCCGTCTTTTAACTGGAGAGAACGTACACTTCTCCTTCAACGGATAGCCCAAAGAGATCTTTGGCGGTGGATATGAAATTTTTCCATAAAGCTTGTGATTTTAGCTGACGATCTTTATGAGTTACTAAGGCATCGTCATTTAATGACAAATTAGAATCAATGTTTACAGAAATGCCATTGGACAATATATACATGCTACCCATAGAATGTGTTTACTAACGTAAAACTGGACAATTTTATCCAATTGAAAATAAATAATAAATCGAGAAAAGATCTTTTTAGATAAGAATTCTTCTCATTGAGATAGTTCGGCTCTTTTGAGCAAAAAAATCACGAAAGAAAGGTCTTTGCTCTATTATCATTCATACGCAAAAAGGTCCGAGAAGCACAGGTTTCTTAAGCAAAAAACAAGAGAAATGAGAATGAGAACAGTTGTAAAAATGAAAATAGTACTGCACATGATACATCGGTGCTCACTTTCTACTCGTACAAAAGATCGACGAATCAAATTAAATATGTTTTGCAAATAAGCACGAACATTTTGCACCGCACTAGGTTTTATACAACTGCAGAAAATCTCCTTTATTCGACAGCAACTATCGCAGTCTCCCTAAAATGACCACGCTTTGGAATAACCACCTACCAAGCTATCCACTCGCAACTAAAGATTCACCATCAACCAGAAAGCACTTTATGACTAGACATGCTCCAACAAAGCACAATACCTAATAAGCAAAGCGATAAGCGCCATACGAATCGTCATTTTCTTCAAAAAATGATAATTTGAGACCGCGTTCGAATCCAATCTGACGCATTCATTATATCATAGCTCCCACATGCCGGCAGCATAAATTTGTCATTTAAGGATAAATCTAATGGGATAGACATATTTCTTACAAGAATACTATGCTCATAACAATTTGAACCAACGGCATCCGTTAAACTCAATTCACCGCTCATATCTCGAAAAGACAAAATTTGCGGCACTCTATTCTCGTGATACTGTGCAGATCGAGCACACGTCCCCAGAGCCAAGATTGTTATTAAGTCCGTACCCTTCCGCTCTTTTATAGAGCTCATATTTGAAAATAAATAACCATAATCTTCAGATATAACACGCCTAGGTTCAATAATTACCGTAAGCTTATGTAAATCACAACGCAATTGTGACAACGCCTCATAAACTTTACGAGGGTATTCGTCATTGACCCTCACGGCATTGCAGAACGCTGTGGAAGTCAGATATCCCCGCCTAGACTGATAAAACTTATCTGATCCTTCAATGCGTAAATATCCTTTCCAGCCTTAGTTAAAGTGGATACTCTTAACTCAGTCGAATTTGAATTAGAGCCCACATGCAAATGCACCCCATTAAGCCTCTTCCTATTGGACTAGCTAAGATAATGCGGCATTTAACTCCACCGCAGTCATACCAAAACGCGATCTATCCTCGTTTGCCAGTACATGACACAATCTCAATGAGATTTTAGGCAATATGTCAAAATGGCAGGCAAGAGCGATAATGTCATGTAATACGATAATATTATCACACTGGACATTTATATGTTTTCTAATAGATAATTCTATCTCTTCTCGAAGTTTTACAGGAATATTAAAAAGATATCTCTACTTTTAAAACCATCTTTTTGCGCTAATGATATTTCATGATCAGACGCAAATCCCAAGTCTCATCAACATAACAATAATGCCCCGTACATCCATTAAAAGACCCTGCTTTTTCTCGCTCTAGGCATTCATAGCCCGACCACGTAAAACAGGATACCACTTACAATATCAGATCATAAGATTGCAAGGGAACGTTCTTTTATAAAGAGACATTTTTTTATCTTTACATTGCCTCTTAAACAAGCTAGCCCGTTCATATAATTAAGTTATATGTGTAATACATATAACTTCTACAAAAGGAGGATTCATTATTTTACGTGATATTCTTTGGTAAGACACTCGGGCAATTGGATTACCCGTCATCCATCAATAATATATTGCGAGTTAAGAAATTGAGGGGGGGGGTAAGCTATGCAATTCGTGAATCATCCTTTTGTGAAGTTCAATCAACTCAAGCCGATTTACAACTTCACATATCCGCTATTTCGCACTCTTTCAAATAAATTTTACGATTATCTAGATTTTAATAAACCAGCGCAAAGTAAGCAGATTCCACAAGCGCATACCATTTCTCTTTATTTGCATATTCCCTTTTGCACAACCATCTGTTCCTTCTGTCCCTTTCAGAAAGGAGCCTACAAGCACGTTAAGCAAATCGAAGCTTATATGTCCGCGCTTACTACAGAGATCAGAACCAAAGGAAGTTTCATTCGCTCGCTTAGAGGTCCCATCCGTAGCATCTATATAGGGGGCGGCACATCCTCGCTCTTGTCCGCAGATAATATCCGACACATCGGAAAAGTATTGCATGACGAATTTGAGCTCTCTTCCTTAGCCGAGTTTACACTGGAAAGCGAACCGAAAAGCGTCACACGTGATAAACTTTATGCTGCCCGTGAGATCGGCGTTAACCGGATCAGCTTCGGTGTACAGAGTTTCATTGAGCGTTTCCGATCATTGTTTAACCTCACCTCAACACGTGAACAAATCAAAAATACCGTGGCTTGGTCACAAGAGATAATTGGACATGTCGGTTTCGACATACTATATGGTATGCACAGCCAGCGAGCCGAAGAACTATTATACGATTTGAAGCAAGCCAGCGAGCTTCACCCTGAAACCATCAACCTCTATGCAATCAACAATCTGGCTATCACGTCGCAACTGCATAAGTCTTACGCACAAAAAGGGCTAAAGCCATCCAGCCTACAACATAGACAGATGCTTCGCTTATTTAGCGACATCGTTATGCGCAGCTGCGGCTATGCGCCGTGTAATGGGCATTCCTATATCAAAATTGCCAATAACACTCCTCTAACGCTCGCTAAAACGAGTTCAGCTAATTATTTCCGCTATCACAAATATTTGCATGGTTATCATGACGATTATGTGGTTGGCTTCGGGGCGTCAGCAATGTCGATTCTCGGCTCACTCGTCACACGAGCCAATCCCAGTCGAAGCGGATACATTACCGACATACAACTTAAAGGCAAATCCAAACTATACTACAATTGGGTATCAGCGGAGCAACAAGCCTCCAAGGCTTTGTGTATGCGGCTACCTTATAACGGCTATGCCAACAAAGAAAGAATTGACTGGACCGCACTCCCCTCTTTTGTATACAATAACCTACAACAGCTCATAGACGCAGGTCTCATCGCAGAAAGTGATAACGATCTCCAGCTGACTCAGCTTGGTTGGCAATGGTATTCCAACCTCATGTATTTTCTTCTACCTCAAGCAGATAGGAATATCTTGGACGGCTATGTCGCAAACATGCTGAATACAACCGCCGTACTTGATGGACCAGCGGAAACCTGTGTGGCATCTCAAGGAGAAAAGAATGTTCACGCTTTTTGCCAATAGGAACATACGCTATTTTTGCCTAACCGTTAGTCTACTCGCCTTACTCAGCGGTGCTTTGCGCACTGCCATCCCGCTATTAGCAAGACAATCTGGATATGGCGTAGTCGGAGTAAGTTGGGCGCAAGGCCTCTTCTCATTAGCGTGGCCAATTTTCGGCATCCTTGCAGGCGTTTTACTTGATCGCTGCGACAAAATAAAACTTGCCACCTCGGCTCTCCTCATCTTCATGCTACTGCATATTATCCTGTTCGTACTGCTTATGATACAGATTGCTCCAGCCGAACAAATTTTCTTCTATGCAACCATTGCTGGATTCATCGTCGTTTCTGCCGAAGCTTACATCATGACAATTCCACCACTTATCATGGAAGGAGAACGATTGATGACCTTCTACTCAATTGTCTTGTTTTTAGATTTCGGTGTCTCCTATTTTCTTGCCCCAATCATAACAAGTAGTATTTTAGCGCATAGCACATTGCTATTTTTCGGCCTGTTAATCGTGCTTTTTATCACGTTGATTTTTACCGCTCGCCGTGCTGTTCCGACATCGCCAGCACTTGATAAAGAAAACATCTCTTTCCGTTATATCATTGCCGGCTTTCGTTTCATTTTTTCAAATCGGCATATCAGCTCCCTTACATTACTCACATTCTTTCTATCGGTAGTATTTGGAGCATTCCTAACCTCGTTCATCTTCTTCATTACCGACGGTCGGTATTTGGGCCTACATAGCAGCCAATATGGCGTGATGTTTGCAGCCTACGCGCTTGGTACAATGGCAGGTGCCCTCTTTGCGCCGCGTATACGCTATGCACCGGTACGCCTAGCTGTTCTCACTGACAGCTTAGGAACGGTTGCCTTGCTGCTGATTCCTGCCTTTTCAAAAAGTGTTCTCGTCGTATGGGGCGTTACCTTTATCGCTGGCGTTGGAGCAAGCTTATGGTTTATTGGTGTTACCGCCTTCAGGCAGCGTCTCACACCAAAGCAACTTCTCGGGCGAGCTAATTCTGCTTTTCGGGTGATAGGCTATGCTGGAATGCCGGTCGGAAGCTTTTTGGTCGGCGTCCTTGGTTCTTTTATATCATTGCAGTTTGCTGCCGCCTTTATCGCTGGACTCCTATTGGTAGCTATCGCGATAACGCTTCCATTTCTTTGGCAAGCTGATCATATAGACACACCCAACCCTGTCACGAGATAACAGCTGCTTTTTAACAAAGACACGGTCGGAAAAGGCACACATACCCTATGACGCAATCAATTGATCTGTTCTTTGGACGAGGAAATTATCACCATAATGGCTGATAGAGCTAAGGAGCACTATGGAAGCAGTGAAACAAGCACTAAAGGCAAAATAGCCCCTTTACGTTGATTGGGCGATGATCTCAACGCCCCTAATGAAGGCTGCAGAGAGCTTATAGCATACGGAGCGCAATTCTTAACTAAAAACTCCGCCCTAGCAATGCCCACTTATACCCCAGTTAATCCATCATCCACTATTATACTCATCGTTGTGCTTCTCCGTTACGCTTAGTATAAAATATGTCTATGAATATTTCTTTTGTATGTCGCAATTCCTTTTATCTCATTTATTTCTGTATCCTCTGCAAATTTACTTTCATGCAAAGTGTCGTATAAGCTGTTCTCTTTATTGTTTAAAGTTTCTTGTGCTTGTTTTATCTCTTTTCGCTTACGCAAATCAGCTAGATCAATTCGCATTACCACATTTTGACATTTTGCTTTTTTTGCCTTGCTTTGCAAGAGCAATAATTTCGCGGCCATAGTTGGCGTACTGTTTCGCGTAATTAAAGACGGCAATTTTCTATTTCTCTTTGTGCTTTATTATGGCACTTACAAACATTATCAATAAGCTTATCAATTGGCACAAAACCATCCCAAATATGGCTATATTCTGGTGCCTTTCATATTTATGACAAATTGAAGCACTGAATCGCCAATTTGACGATGTCACCATGGGTAATTTTAAAATTGCTCACATGCAGCATAGCCAAACACAATCTAGAAAAAAACTCAATAATGACGGTATCTGCCAACTATATGCCTAAGCTTGTTGTGACTATAAGCCTACTGCACACCCAACCTTACGGGTTCGCATCTTATGTCTCATCATAAGGTACACTTGCACACTCAAAAGCAGAAATTCTCTATTCCATTGAAAATAAATAAATCTAAAAAATACCTTTTTAGACAAGATCTATGCTCATTAAGACGCTTTGGCTTTTTTGAACAAAAAAAGGAAAAACACGAAAGAAAGGCTTTTTGTTCTGTTACTACTCACACGTAAAAAAGGCCAAGAAGTGCGGAGTTCTTAAAGGAAAAAAAGAAATGAGAATAGTTGCACAAAGGTAAATGGTACTGCACGCGATCCATCGGCGCTAACGTTCTCTTTAAAAACACACAGATCATTACAACCAGCTTCAAAAAACAGCCTCACCAATGAAGTACTCGCGAAAGGGTTGCGTTCACAACGCAACAATGACACACTGATTCCACAAGCGTGCTTCACATATTGTACGCGCAACCTGTACGGAGTCTGGCGCTCCTAAATACTCAGACGTAATGCTACTTACGTCGTACAGTGACCACAGTTACACCCTTAAACACCGGTTCCACTCCTATCATAATGCTTGACAAAAGCATCATGCCATCATAGCAACCGCTAGGGGTTCCACAACATCGTTCTACAAACTGTTGACGCATTGCCAAGCTTAAGAGTTTTTTTTTGGCTCACCTACGCCCATGAGACTATCACTCTCCTCTTTTTGAATCGTAAAACAAAATGATTTACCATGAGCGATAAACCATCTGCTCAAAGTCCAGCAAGCTTAAACTCATAGCATTCTAAACCTTTAGGCTTGCTCTGCCCCCAAGGGGGGATAGTCAGATATATTACTTCCGTCACGTATTCCGCGCTGGGACAAGAATCTGAAACTATGAGGCAACGCTGCATTTGTCTGCAGCGTTGTTGTTAGGTATAAGCTTCTATTGAAATAGTTCTAATGAGAAGCCCCACAGCTAATGATATAGGGATTAATTTGGCTTCTTTCGAAATGCTCTATATAAATTTAATGTGCCTCCCCAAAACACACCATCAGTGAACCCATTTAAAAGACCAAAAAGAAGGTTAAAATCAAATGCATGTTTCAAATCAGGTTTAACATTGAGAAAAACAATCAATGTGAATTTGATGACAAAAGCGATAAGAATAAATATCAGCGTCAACGGCGTACCAGGCCGAATAATTAAATCCGTTCCCTCTTTGATCTTTAAACGCGGAGTGGCACGCCAGAGCAACCAGCCAACGCCAATGCCGATCATCAGCCCCGCTAACATTGAGATTGCTCCCCAGAGCGGGAACGCCAGCTTGTTAATCACATCACTTCCGCCCAAAAAAAGAAAAACCACCGGCAAGAGAAAAAGGCGGTAAACCCCCATTTCCCTATCTTTCAATGCGATTATTCCCCACGCAATGAGAAAAATAAGCAACCCCCAGACCCATAAAGGGGTTCCGGTCAGAATGTTCAATAATGACATATTATGCTCCATAATGTTTATGCTCCATGATGTTTGACGCGATAAAAATATTGCATGATGTTAGGAAGATATTTAGAAAAAAGCATACCAGCACAAATTAAGCCCATAGTGCCCCACAAAAGCTTGGGGGGCCATGCAAAAAAAGCCACGAGAAGACCATTAGCAAAAAAGATGATAACCCAAATCCATGTAATATATTTATTGATAAGATAAAAGAGGATATGTTTGCGTTTTTCTTCAGAAACACCAGCAGGCGCATAAAAAATGGTAAAGGGTTTCTTTACCAGCAAGCTCATCAATGAAACCAGAGCAAGTGACAAATCGCAAAAAACTGTGGGGTAGTTCAGTAAAAGTGTAGACCATCCAGCGAAATAATTAACAAACAGGACAATAATTGTCAGAATGTTCGTAATCATCACGGGCTCCCCCTGTTGGACAATTTTAATATTCACAGCAATAATGGACAATAAAATCACAGTCAAGATGAGAAAGCGTTCGACCAGAGTTAAAATGTTTCTATTGATAACTCAGGTAAATACTCCACGGAATAAAAGAGATTATTATGTTAACATAGTGCATCCTCCTTGCAATAATGTGTTACCACCGCCTCAGATTTCCGGCTTCAGTCTCATAGAGGATAATAGAAAGGAGGACACTAGAAAGTTTTATGATAGCATATTTGCAGGCTCCCATATGCGCGGGGCCAGTGGTACACCCTCTCCCCAATTAGTGCAGAAATGACGTCGCTCTTGGTACTGGACGCGTTACGTCGGTGCTAGCCTTCTCTATTTTTTTTGCAGAACAGAAAGCGCGTATCAGGCTTTCTAGCCATACTTAGAGTACGCAAAGTTATTCATCACTCTACAACACCTTAAGCGCGCAATTTTATGTTTTGTATTAAAGGATTTTTGCTTTCAAAATATACGAACAACATCACACAAAGTAGAATAAACAAGCTGCCTCCAACATTAAACCAAACCTTGTCTGTAACCAGCACTGTTGCACCGAAACAGTTAACAATAGCATGGACAAAAAAAGGCGCACACGCATAAAATTTAGAGCGCGTAACAACACTACGATACGCCAAGCATGTATTGAAAATATGCATGAGTATGACGCTCATTAAAGCACACAAAAAAATAATCGCTTGCGTCCAGGAATAAAAAATTACATATTCACTGGCTAATAAGCTAGATCGAATAATCCAGCCATTATAAACAAGGAAAGGCCCTAGCGCCTTATAAACTAATTCGCATAAACCCCAGCCTATGCCAATATTCAGCGGCAAACGCCACAACAAACTAGGCGAGCACCGATAAAACTTAGTAACTAACCAACGACGCATGGCTTCTTCTGCTACAACAAAAAAAACCGTAAATGTTAAAAATAAAAAAACAAGCGCCAGCCCCTGCTCTGCACGACTCTTGGTTTCAACAATACTCATCATATAAAGCGTTTTTACTACAGATTGCTCCAAAAAAGCAACAAGCCCGCCAGCAATGCAGGTAGCAACAAACCATCCCACAGCACCAGCGACAACCAATTTGAACTTCAGAAAATGATGAAACACACATAGAAGAAAAACAACGCCAAGCACTTGCAGTAAACGTAAGGCATCAAGTTTATGTTCTGTTTCCGAGTAACGCCATACTAACAGAACAATCATCCCAAAAACTATGCCGCTCAACAGCACATTTATCCAACTAAATGTAGAGCGAAAAAATTTATAAATGACAGCGCCATAAATCAAGCCTGCGAGAAGCGAAGCAATAAATAAAACCAACATTATTATGCCCCCTCATTTACTACAGCGTAACTGCTATTTTTCTTCATGGATAATCTGTCTTGCACAAAATCATAAATTTGCCGCATAAGAGCAAACATAAGAATAGTAGCGATTGTATAATGCCCAATTGCAAGAAGTTCTGGCTCAGCTGCCCGCCATGAAAAGCGCGCCCAAGCCGCCAAGCATTGTAAAAGCAGGATAAGAACAAAAAAACGCCATTTCTTGTCAAGGCAAACCACAAGCATTAAGAAAGTTGATAAAAGACTCAGGCCTATAATAAACGCATAATATATTACCGTCTCAAGTAAAGAAAGTAAGGCGTCCCTATCAAGACTAAAGGCCCCTTTTAGGATTTTCACAGCTTCTGGTAGAGATGTAAGCAGTGCAAGCCCTATAGCAGCCCCCCAAATCCCCATTCCCACGCCCAGTGCTGCCTCTACACCATTGCCATTATCTTCTGCCACCCAATGAGAGAGCAAAAAAAACTGCATAATCGCCATGCCTATAGGGAATAGACTAACAGCAAAAACAATATTAGGCGTACTATAAGCAGAAAAATCTAAAATCAAACTGCCTATCATACGCATAAACCCGTATAGAAAAAAAACCAAAAGCACATAACAACCAGCGCTTGACCCAATAATTGCCTTCGTACCTTTAAACGCTTTAACCAAAGAGAGTAACCAGCGGTACCCCAATATAAGCGAAAGCGCCAAAACATAATAAGGAAAATAACTCGCAGCGCCATAAACATAAAGAAAAACAAGACACAAAACAACGAGCAAGAAAACCAAATGTTCAACCAATGTTTTTTTCTTCATCAAAGGAAAAATAATCAGCACCAGACAAAAAACGGCGCCGATAACAGATAATGTCAATTTGTCAAGCATTATTGTAAGCCTCAGAAATAGAATTTATTAATATTGCATAGCCTGAAGAAATGCCAAACATAGACAAAAGACCAACCGCAAAATGAATTACAAAAGGCAGATAGAAATAGGCCTTGCGCTTATCTTGGAAACCAAGATATATAAAGCGCGTATTTACAACATGCATCAATACAATCATGCCCGCGGCAATAAGATCGCTGATCGCTTGTGAACAAGATTCAAATGCGACATAGCCCACCATTTGTGGCGCCCTATCAACACGGTAATTCAAGTAAAGAAAAAGAGCTGGGAGGGTCTTATAGCATAAGTCTAGAACACCCCAGCCCAGCCCGAAATAAAGGACCTCACGCGCAGCTAATTCTGGCTTATATACGCGAAGCAAACACAAACGCAAAATCTCCGCAGTTAAAACTGATATCAAAAGGATAAAAAAGGGATAGCTTGCAGCAACCAAACTCATGTAATGCACCCCCTGCTGCTGGCTATTATTAGCAACAAACAAAGCAGGCAATGGCAACAAAGAACTCAAATATATAAAATCTGCCCCAATACACAAGGTAGCAACTGCACCACAGAACCCAAGAACTAAATATTTATATAAGTAGTGCTCGTGCAGAATTAAAAGCATGCCAAGATAACATACCAAAAGCAAAGATAAGTCTGGAAGCCTACTTTCACTATGTGGATAAGCGAAGATGATAGCGCAGGAAAGGCCAGCTAGCCCCCCAAAAATGACGCGCTCGCCCAACAAGCCATTGTTTTTAAGGACACCAGGGCTGGAACTTATCCCAAAACTAAGCAACATTCCAAAAATTAAGTCAGACATATAATTTCCTTAAAGCGCATTGCCCTCCCAAGCATATCAAGATATTATTGCAGGAGAGAAACTCCCTGCTAAGAGGCTGATAGCGTACCCCTTAGCAAGGCCTTTACCTTGTTAAAAAAGCCAGGTCAAACAACAATTTCACCACTTAGAGCGAACACAATCCTAACCAGCTTTAGCAATACCCGCGGCTGCTCCACGGACCCCGCCTACTATTGCGCCAGAAACTGCCCCTATTGGAGTGGCAGCTCTAGGCTTTAGGATAACCAAAGAACTATAGCCTCCTGTCTTCTCACTCAGTTTTCTTTTTAAACGGGTTAATCACGCTAAGCTTCACATTCTTTGATTTAATGTAACGCGCGCACATATAAACAACATACATCAAACAAATCCACATTATAACCATTCCATAGTTATCATCTGTATGAACAAACGCTACATAATAAGAAACAAAGAGGCTAAAAAACAGCTCTGCAAGAACATCAAGGACCAACCAATAATATTTCTTTGTAGTAACAAAGAGAACCATCAAAAATGTCAAAAAAACTTGGCCCGTTAGAATAGCGAAACCAAACACTGCATAATCAAACATTTTTTTTACTGCCTCCCTGTTTGCAAAACCTATCTGTTGATAGATTTCTCGAAGGTCTGATAAAAGCAGTGATGACACAAAAAAGACACCTATGGCAAACCCACAGCCAATGCAAATGCTTAAATCTAGCACTGACATAGATTTTTCCTTCAAAGCTTTAGCAATTAGGACATAGCGAGCCACCCCTATCATCAACGGAATAATGAAAAGCAGATAAATATAGCTCGAAAGCTGCAGATCAAAAAAATCTAACAGAACGCCATCACTCATAACAATAAAACCAGCTGCCATGAAAAAAATGAGGCAACTTGCAATAATGGCCAAACTAAAGCATTTTATATTGTTTACTATATTGGGTATAAATTCAATGCAAAAAGAAAGAAAGAACATGATTATAGGAACAGGAGGAGATGTTATCGGCACACCGACTATATACTCAAAGGCATACATGAGGGGAGGGGTAACCAATGCCGCCACTATGAATGCAACCATGCTCCTGTATAACATGCTTTTTCCATTAATAGCAATAGTTTTGAAGAATAGATACACGCCCCAAACCACAGACAAAAATAAACGAGCACTAAACAAAACGCGTCCATAGCTCCTCCTGTGCAATATTCCAAACATAAAGGTGGCACCTTTTACAGCACCACCATTCTAAGCTTTAAGATAACCCAAAGAACTACATCAAAAGTGCATCAACATCCCACACCTGAATGAGCAATAGATCGACCAAAAGACTGTATGCCACACTGGGCAGCAGCCACACCATAACCAACATAACCGCCTATGGTGTCTCCGAAATAACTGCCTAGACCTCCCCCAAAGCTTGCTGCGCTCATGGCATAACCAGAATTATGCGTAAACCATCCTCCTAGGGCAAAACCACCCAGAAAGCCAACCTTACCACCATACTGGCTACCAAATGCAGAACCAGAGTTATATTTGTTACTAAAATTATCGGCACTGCAATAATCGTGCGAACCACTTGAACTTCCCATTTATTTTCTCCAATTTAGTGTATAAATAAATCCTCCCAAGGTTACTTATACCCCGCGCCCGAACGGTTTCCTATAATCAGCCACCGAAACATCTCTGGAGATATGAATGCACTTTCATGCAAGTTCATATTTATAATATAGAGTTACAAAGTCAAGGATAATATGTCAAAAATATGGCATATTTTAGTAAATTTATGCTTACTTATTTTATGTATTTAAACTTAATAGTTTATATTATGAACAATAATAATGAAAGGCAAATAAGATTCTCTTGGTTTACAAAATATACTAAAAGTATATAAATACACTGATAGAGATATTTATTGTTACAATTGCAATCAGAATCATAGATTTAGTTAACCCATTTATATTTCAAGCGATTATTGATCGTATCATTCCGTTTTTAGCAAAATTTGAGAAAAATCATCCGCGCAAGGTCTCTGCTCCGTGACGGCTCACACGCAAAAAAAGCCCGCCAAGCACGGCTTTTAACCGCCTCACAAAACGCCAACAATAAGAATTAGAAAAGTTGTAACAAGATAAATGGTACGGTTGGTGGGATTTGAACCTACGACCTCTGGTGCCACAAACCAGCGCTCTAACCAACTGAGCTACAACCGCATAAAAAGCAAGTCTATCATAACTGCTCACGATTTTGTAAACATTTATTCTCTGCTTATGTGACATAAGGAAGATAAACAAAGTTTGCAAGCCCTTTAAAAAAAATCTCGCAATTTTTTGTGAAGAAAAAATGTTTTTTACAAAGGAAATTTTTACAAGGCAAATTTTACCCAATCTTCAACACTCTGATCACGATAGCTTTGTATGTTATCAATACCATCTTGCTGCATAAACTGCAAAATTTCTTTGAGAATATTTACAACAAGACTTGGTCCCTCATAAACCATCCCAGTATACAATTGTACCAAATCTGCGCCTGCTTTTACTTTTTCCAAAGCGGTTTCAGCATTCTTTACACCACCAACACCAATAATTGCAATGTCCTTCCCTAACTTTTGACGCATTTTTGCAAGCACAATAGTAGAAAGCTCAAAGAGTGGACGACCAGAAAGTCCCCCCTCTTCAGTACTTAAAAGGTTATTTTTAAGTCCTTGGCGTGAAAGAGTCGTATTGGAAACAACAAGACCATCAAAATCAGAATGCTTTATTTCTTCAGCAATATCATCCAATTCTTTTTCTGATAAATCTGGTGCAATTTTTAAAAAAAGTGGAATCGAAAATCCATGCTTTTTCTCTTGCTCCTTTCGCGCTTGTGAAATGGCATTCAACAAAAGATGCAAACTATCACGAGCCTGTAAATCACGTAAACCCGGTGTATTAGGAGAAGAAATATTAACCGTAAAATAATTCGCAACATCATAAAAATGAGCAATGCCAGCAGTATAATCGTCAATTTTGTTGATCGTATTCTTATTGGCTCCAATATTGATCCCTACAATACCAGTTTTTTGACATATCTGCAGTCTATCGTAAACAACTTGATGCCCGTCATTATTAAAACCCATTCTATTAATAATTGCTTCATCTTCTTTTAAACGAAAAAGCCGTGGTTTAGGATTGCCAATCTGAGGCTTTGGTGTCACTGTTCCAATTTCAGTAAAAGCAAATCCTAAACGAAAAATTTCATCCACAACCTCTGCATTTTTATCAAATCCCGCCGCAAGACCGATAAAATTTTCAAACTCAAGCCCTGCAATATTTACACACAATCGCTTATCAACAACCTTTTGACAACCATTTAATCCACTCTTCAGTCCGACAATCGCTAAACGGTGCGCATACTCTGGATCTAACATAAATAAAGCAGAACGGCCAATACAACGAAAAAAACTCATCAATCCTTCTCCACAACATAAAAATGATCCATCGCACCTCATATACACCTTTTAACATAAAAGATCGCTAAGAGAGCATATTATTCAAATAATATCCCACCCTTTCATAAGAAAACTTATCACATCATCGGCTTGCACACGAATTTTTACGGAACCTGAATAGAAAAATTTTTCTTTTTTTCACAATTGTTAGTAATTAAATATGTTTGTAAATCCTAAATCTTATAAAATGCAAAATACCCGTATGACGTATAAATTGAAACATCAGTGGCTCTTCAGCAAACCATGGCTTATCTCTTACAAGCAAGCTCATAATCCCTTTATAAAGAAAATGATCTCTATTCCCTAAACTCCTTTGTATAATATCATTTTCAACAGAAATAAAAGTTGCTCCATAAAGCTGTTTTTCTCCTAGCATTGAGAGTCCACAGTTCGTAAAATCATTCTTATATTCATACCATTGTTACGCCATTTAGCAGCGTGGTATTCAACCGTTTGTAATATATTAATAAAACTTTGAAGAATCCGCGTTGTTACCATTACTGGTGCACAAAATACAGTTTTTCATCTATAGATGCTTGATCTAACATACAGTCTAAGTAATGACAGTTGATCATTAAACACACACTTATCGTACTAGCGCTTTGCAAACGAAAATGATCTTGTAAAACCTATATCTTTCATATCTATAAACTGATAAAATGTGACTCCAATGGGAGGCAAACCCTTCATATAAAGCAGAACGCCATTGGGTTTCTCATTCTTTCTTTAAAGAAATATTTCTTAATGCTCTTCAACCCATTTCACGACAGCATCCGTGAATGGATATAACGATAAAGCCCCAATAAAATATATAAAACTTATAGAGCACAACTATCTTTACATTTATGGTACAACAAGCCAGCACTATCACATATTTTTCTCATTCTAAATGTTTCTACAACTCTTAGCACTTGAGATGATTGATAAGAGGCATTTTTATTTATTTCTTTCGTGCTTTTTACCAACACACCAGCCCTGTTTATGACATTCAAGCATGTGATTTTATTTGATTCAATGAGAGAGAGCTGTAATGAGAAAATCTTACGATATTCTACGTTATGATTTAAGTTAAAATGGATGATTTATCATTATAAATCAATGTGTTATCTTCTGTTAAAATTATGATCATTGTCAACCTATGCAATAAAATACAAATAGCTTTTAGATAAGCTTACGCTCCTCATTTCTCTAGCACTTGCTGAGTTAAGAGGAGGTAAACTATAAGTTTTATGTCCGCTTCATCAATCCATTTTCTCATCAGAGCTGAAATATAATTTTTTTATTCTCAATTCTCTTTTTACACCAATATATAATACTGACATTCACGAATCTTCCTGAAAGAAGATACAGTTTTTATCAAAAAAGCTCCTCTATGAGAGATATGTATATTCAAATAGAATCCATCGAGCTCTTTATTAAGCTTCATAAAGTTATTGGAAAATAATATGAATGTTGTAGTATAATCCTAAAGATAAAATCTGCCCTTTCCTTTTTCATCAAAAGCGGTAAGTAAATTACCGTATATCACTTACATAAAGGGGAAACCGCAATGCTTAAAGAATTCAAAGAATTTGCCCTAAAAGGTAATATGATTGATCTTGCTATTGGTGTGATTATCGGGGGCGCTTTTGGTAGCTTGGTCAATTCAGTGGTCAATGATATTTTTATGCCAATCATTGGGCTTGTTACAGGTGGAATTGATTTTTCTAATATGTTTATTCAACTTGCTGGCGAAAAACAAGCGACTTTGAGTGCCGCCAAAGCAGCGGGAGCAACTATTAGCTATGGGCACTTTATAACTTTATTGATCAATTTTCTCATTATTGCTTGGGTTCTTTTTTTCTTCGTTAAAGCTATGAATAAAATCCGTAGAAAAGAAGAAGGAGAAAAAACCCAAAAAAACTCTTCAGAAGAACAACTTTTAACAGAAATTAGAGACCTTCTAGCTAAGAAAAAGTAAATTTATACAAGATTTATATCATGGAACATTTATATCATGGAACGTGAGGAAAAAACATTTCCACAGTCGTTCCATGATTGGGTTTTGAAAACAATAAAAATTCTCCCCCACTTTCTTCCACCATTGCCTTACACATGGGAAGTCCTAAGCCTGTACCCATAAAAGCACTGTCACCAGATCGACCATCTTTGCGCTCTACTTGACCATAAGGTTGTAGGGCTTGTACAATCTCTTCTTCGCTCATTCCTATACCATTATCACTCACTGAAATTTTTACGCGTTCTTTTCTATAAGAAACATGAATAACAATCTGACCACCCAGGGGAGTAAAACGAATAGCATTGGAAAGAAGATTCCATATAATCTGGCGAAACATTTGTTGTGATACAGGAATAAATGGAACATGTGGTGGAGCAACAATGCGCATGATAATGCCATTATGATTGGCTTGAGTTTCAAGAAAAGCTATCGTCGCACGTAAACAGGATATTACATCAAATGTTTCAGAAATAAGGGAAAAATTACTCTGGCTATTGGAACCAGAGTAATTGATCTTTGAACATTCTAGTAATTGGTTAATGAGTGATAATATATGTTTTCCAGAGGAGATAATATCACGTAAATATCCATGATAACGCTCATTTTCTATCGAACCAAAACGCCCCTCTCTCATAATTTCTGCAAAACCAATAAGAGCATTCAAAGGTGTCCGTATTTCATGAACAACTCCAACGATTTTATTCTCTTCTGCTTTTTTTTCTTCTGATAGAACTTTTTTTGTTATGTCACGTAACATAACAGCATAATTGCCTTGCTGTGCCAAAAATACAATCGTTATAAAAACAGTTCTATTTTTATGACTTTTCGTCATTAAATCAGCTGTTTCACTGCATTTTAAAACCTGGTTTTTTTTCTTCATACGAATTAATTTAAAATATTTTTCAACCAAAAATCGGCTTGGCAAAGTAAAGAGTGAAGAGAGTGATTGTCCTCGTAGTTCATTTATTTCATAACCCATTAACGCTAAAGCAGCCTTACTTGCTGATTGAATAAAGCCCTGTTCATCTAACCATAAAACACCATCTGTTGCTGTATCCAACAATGATAAAACTGCAGCGGGTTCTTTTATGGGCACTCGTTCGATAGCATTTACTGGCAATGTTTGTGGATGTGGTAACTGAATGGCCGTTTCTTCAACAAAATTTTCTCCTTTTACTGATGGATTCAATTCATCACGTAATTGCTCTGCAATCTCACGAAAAGCTGAGCGCTCTATCTCCGTAAGGTGCGGCATTTCCGTCGCTAGCTTTCCACTTCTTTTTTCTTGAACTTTTTCTTGTATTTTTAAAATACCAAAACCACGAAATCCCTTAAGTTGCTTTTT
Source organism: Bartonella sp. ML70XJBT (assembly GCF_028618425.1). Taxonomy (NCBI): domain Bacteria; kingdom Pseudomonadati; phylum Pseudomonadota; class Alphaproteobacteria; order Hyphomicrobiales; family Bartonellaceae; genus Bartonella; species Bartonella sp. ML70XJBT. The sequence goes on along the minus strand of NZ_JAQISX010000003.1, from coordinate 154,703 downwards.
AACATCAAAAATTGGCAAAGCCGACAATTCAACATCAAGCCATTTTGAGCAACCATCAACGGGCCATTGAACAATCTCTTTACTCCACGGCATAGCTGCTTCAATAAAACGACTGAGAACCTGATATCGATCATCATTAAATTGATGAGCAAGCTCATGAAAACTAAATCCTAGAATAGAGGAAGAGAGAGGACCAACAACTTCAGCTAACTCTTTTGAAACTTCACAAAATAAACCATTGTGATCGATTTTCCACGTAAAAGGCCTAGGCAAAAGCTCTGGTGTAAAACAAAAAGCTTCTTGCTTACATTCTAATCCTCTTTTACTTAACTCATCTGCTTTTAATGACATAACTAAAACTAGAAAGTGTTGGATTAACTCTCAAATGAATAATGCTAATTTATTTAAAAATAGCTGCTCTCGTTAAAAACTTGGTATCCCATTATCAATTATCTGTAGCAAAATTTTGACTGTTTCACCAACAAAACAAGAGTAAAAAAATCTTCCAACACTGTTACTTATTCCCCTATTATTGAATAAAGCTTGTTACAAAGAAAAATTCCCTCACATAAAATAGTAACTCCCAAAAGAATGTACTTATTTCGTGCATTCATAAGCCTGTCTTAAAGAAATAACTTGTTCAAAGATTATTTTATGACGGAATCAGCAAATGTTGTAATGTAAAGACCTCATAAAGGATATCGCAGCATTATGATTTACCTTTTTATCTTTCTAAAAGAGATCGCTCGCACTATTATTATACTCGTCCAGTGCATAATATAGCCATAGCTCTTGTGTTTGAAAATATTCATAAAAGGTATTTTTGTTCCTTTTAAATATTTTTTATCCTCCACCGCTTCTACTATGATGTACAAAAAACGATTTTGATTGTTTCAATATAAACAGACTTGAGACGAGAAAAGTTTACGATACTTGAAACTTTTACTTAATAGGAATAAAGATAATTTATTTTTATAATTCAATATATTGTATTATCCACTACCTGAAACTAACAAATTTTTTAAATAAAATTTCCTGTCACAACACCTTATCTTGCGCCAAAACATCAAATAATCATAAACTCAGCGTAATGTTTTAAAGCATCCCAGATCTTTAGGGACTCTTCTTATGATGTTTTCCAGAATACTTCAAAGACTCTTTTTTCATCAAAACCACTATAGAAAAAAATAAAACACGCATTCGCTCTTTAAATAATGACTATCTAACATTTAAAAGTCGCATATTTTTAAATATGTTCGTTTATTTTCCTTCATTGAGTAAAATTTCACGCTTTCCAACGTGATTGGCGGCCCCCACAATGCCTTTTTCTTCCATACGCTCAACAAGAGAAGCTGCTTTATTATAACCGATTGAAAGACGGCGCTGAATATAAGATGTTGAACATTTTTTATCACGCATAACAATCTTTACAGCTTGGTTATAGAGTCTCTCACTCTCTTCATCAAAATTTTCTTCCTCAAGAGTTTCAGCCGTTGAATCAGTAGAAATATCCTTATTGCTTTCATCTTCATTATCTGTGACCGTTGCTAAATAATCAGGTTTTCCTTGCATTTTAAGATGAGCAACAATCGATTCAACTTCTTCATCACAGACAAAAGGTCCATGAACGCGTACAATGCGCCCCCCACCTGCCATATGAAGCATATCTCCTTGACCTAAAAGCGTTTCAGCCCCTTGTTCGCCTAAAATCGTACGACTATCAATTTTTGATGTAACCTGAAAAGAAATGCGGGTAGGAAAGTTTGCTTTAATTGTCCCCGTGATAACGTCAACAGAAGGACGCTGCGTTGCCATAATCAGATGGATACCCGCCGCACGCGCCATTTGTGCTAAACGCTGAATGGCATTCTCAATTTCTTTTCCTGCCACCATCATAAGATCAGCCATCTCATCAACAATCACGACAATATAAGGAAGCTGTGTAAGATCCATGGCTTCTTCATGATAAAGCATTTCCCCTGTTTCTTTATCAAAACCCGACTGTACAGTACACATGATCGTTTCGCCTTTTTGAGCCGCAAGTGCAACGCGTGCATTAAAACCATCAATATTACGCACACCTAATTTCGCCATTTTGCGATAACGCTCTTCCATTTCTCGAACCGCCCATTTTAAAGCGGTGACCGCTTTTTTAGGATCTGTTACAACAGGTGTTAAAAGATGTGGAATGCCATCATAAACAGAAAGCTCTAACATTTTAGGATCAACCATGATCAAACGACACTGCTGGGGCGTCATCCGATAAAGAATCGACAAAATCATTGTATTAATTGCAACAGATTTTCCTGATCCAGTTGTTCCTGCAACCAATAAATGAGGCATTTTTGCTAATTCTGCAATAACAGGCTCACCATTAATCCCTTTCCCCAAAGCAAGAGCAAGCTTAAATTCACTTTCACGAAAAGAACGCGTTTGGATTAATTCCCGTAAATAAACAGTTTCACGAACCGCATTAGGCAACTCAATCCCAATAACATTCCGTCCAGGAATGACAGCAACGCGTGTGGAAATAGCAGACATAGAACGTGCAATATCATCAGAAAGATTAATAACACGCGATGACTTTACACCCGCAGCAGGCTCAAATTCATACATTGTTACAACTGGCCCCGGATGAACATGGATAACTTCACCCTTAATGCCAAAATCTTCCAAAACACTTTCCAAAAGTCCAGCACCACGTTCTAATGTTTCCTGAGAAATCACCGTCCCTTCATGGAAAACAGGTTTCTGTAGTAAACTAATCGGAGGAAACTCATAAACATCACAGTCAATAGATTGAATATTTTTCATAAAAGAAGAATTATGATTGCCTAAGGGCGCGCGGGTAGATTGCAATGTTTTCGTTTTGTCGCTTGCTTGCATAACAGACAACTCTTTTGAATTCTTTATGACATCCTTTGTTTGGCAATCGATAGCATTATGGGCAACAGTATTATGGGGTCCCTCCGTCTCTATAGTATCCCCAGTGTTACTTAATACCTCAGTATCATTTAACATATGAGTGGAATCTTCAACAGAAAGCTTAGAATGATACTCTTTAGGTTCCTTTATAGGATCATTACTCGTATTCATTAAATCAGAAATTTGCTCAACGCCTTTCATCCTTTCCGTTGGAGATTCTGATGTAATTGAATCATAGAGTTGCGGAAAGCGGTATTCAAGAACACGGTAAAGAGCCGTTATTGAGTCATCAAAGGTAGAAGGGATATCAAGTGTATCAGGTGTCATTTCATTTGTTATATCAACCGGTGTATCATCCTCTTTTGAAGTTTGAGTATCCACAGGTTCAAATATCAAAGGCCCACACTCAAAAAATGCATCATCAGAAAGGTGTAGAGAAGGCTTTATTTTTTGTAGCTCATTTTTCACGTATAATTCATACTCTGGTTTATCTTCTTCAAGGAAAATATTGGCTGATTGTATGCTAATAGCTTGCTGTGACAACTGCTTTAAAACTGTTGAATGACAAACTGAGGTTTTATTCTCTATCGATTGGGGATTAATGACTTTTTTTGTCGATGTAATATTTGTTGTTTTCTTGTTAGAATGCATAATCTCTGTAGTTTTTTTTCGATTTTGATTCGTAAAAGTTTTAAACTGTTTTGCAAAAACTGGATCTGCTTCTATACGACGACGTAAAATCTCAACTTCTGGGGTTCGTGTAAAACGGACATTTTTTCCGAGGGTAAACGCCTTTTTCCACACTTCCGGATAAGGAAATATCTCTGTAATTTTAATAGATAAATCTTCTCTTGATGCACCTTTCGTACCATCACCAGACCAAGAAGATGTAGAAATAGATTTTGTTTTCGAATTATGCATGGGCACCCAACAAATTTATAGCAATGAAAAAAAATGACCTTTTCAAAAAGAATTTATAGAAGCTATCATATGAAGGTTAATAACCTTTTGCTGATGGTTCCTTTTTAATGAAAAAAAATAAGGCCAAAATGCATAATATTTTTTTAAAGTTTATGACAGAAATTGCTAAGGTTTATGGTGTCTTAATCGCACATACTCCATTTATTTTGAAGAAAACTTCATGATAAAAAGCGTCAAGAAAATTGTCTACACCTCTCTTCCCTTTCCCTTTTATAAAAACGATGAAGCCCAATAATACAAACAGTTATAGAAGCATTTCTCTATTTAACGCTCCATATTTGATGATCATAACACAATCTCATTTCTCGCGTTTTCATAAGATTATCCTTGTTATCTTCGTTTAAAAAGGCTTAGACTAAGATAATCATAATTACATAAACACAAATAGAAAAAAGGGAGTAAATTATGTTAAATAAACGGAAATTTTATATCAATGGTCTATGGGATAATCCAAGTACGCCCCACGATTTTGACGTCATTAATCCATCAACAGAAGAAGCTTGTGCTATCATTAGCCTTGGAAGCACAAAAGATGCCGATAAAGCAATTAATGCAGCAAAAGAAGCGTTTCCAAAATGGAAAACAACTTCACCAAGCGAACGTCTTGGATTCGTTGAAAAAATTTTAGAGATTTACGAAAAACGTTCCAAAGACATGGCTAAAACCATTTCAATGGAAATGGGAGCACCGATTGATATGGCGTTTAATGCGCAAACTGCAGCCGGCGGTTCCCATATTCGCGATTTTATCGAAGCTTATAAAGAGTTTTCGTTCCAAGAAACTTTAATAAAGGGAAATGAACACGCAATCCTTCACTACGATCCTATAGGCGTCGTAGGATTAATTACGCCATGGAATTGGCCCATGAATCAAGTAACTCTTAAAGTTATCCCTGCTCTGTTGGCGGGCTGTACCATGGTGTTAAAACCCTCTGAAATTGCGCCTCTTTCTGCTATGCTTTTTGCTGATTTTTTAGATGAAGCCGCACTTCCTGCCGGTGTTTTTAATTTAATCAATGGTGATGGTGCAACTGTCGGTTCTTACCTTTCAGCACATCCAGATCTAGAAATGATCAGCTTTACTGGTTCAACCAGAGCAGGAAAAGATATTTCTAAAAATGCCAGTGCTACTTTAAAAAGAGTCTGTCTGGAACTTGGAGGAAAAGGTGCAAATATCATCTTTGCTGATGCCGACTCAGATGCTATTGAGCGTGGTGTAAGACATTGCTTTTATAATAGTGGACAAAGTTGTAATGCACCGACTCGCATGCTTGTGGAACAAAACATCTATGACAAAGCCATAACAATAGCCAAAGATATTGCAGAAACGACAAAAGTAGGACCAAACTGGCAAGCAGGTAATCATATTGGACCTGTCGTTTCCAAAAAACAATATGATAAAATTCAAGATCTTATCCAATCGGGAATTGATGAAGGGGCAACTCTTGTTGCAGGTGGAACTGGTTTACCTGGAGGGATGGAACACGGTTATTATGTCCGTCCAACAGTCTTTGCTGATGTAAAACCTCATATGCGTATTTTCAAAGAAGAGATCTTTGGTCCAGTTCTCTCGATTCTTACCTTTAGTACAGAAGAAGAAGCCATCGCTTTAGCAAATGACACTGAATATGGTCTTACAAACTATATTCAATCACAAGATCGCAACAAATGTCGTCGTATTGCGGCACAAGTACGATCCGGTATGGTGGAAGTTAATGGACATGGATTACCTGATGGAAGCTATTTTGGAGGTGTGAAATTCTCTGGGCGCGCCCGTGAAGGGGGACATTGGGGAATTAAAGAATTTCTCGATAGCAAAGCAATTTCATACTGGTAAAAATCTTATTAAAGACTTAATAGGAATCGTATGGTCATACAGAAAATAACGGATGAAGGTGCTCTTGGGCAACGTCTTGATCAGTGGCTTGCAAAACAATATCATAATATGCTCTCACGTTCACGTTTGCAAACCCTCATCCGTGAAGGCTGTCTTAAAATTGATGGTCAATTCATAAAGGAACCAAAAACAAAATTAAAACCTAACCAAATCATCGAATTGACAATGCCTGTTCTGCGTGATGCAGAACCTAGCGGTGAAGCCATTGTATTGGACATTCTCTTTGAAGATGATCATGTCATTGTTATTAATAAACCAGCCGGTCTTGTTGTTCATCCTGGCAATGGTAATTGGACTGGTACGTTGGTTAATGCCCTTATTCACCACTGTGGAAATAGTTTATCTGGTATCGGTGGTATTAAACGTCCTGGCATTGTCCATCGCCTTGATAAAAATACAAGCGGTGTTATGGTTGTTGCAAAAAATGATCTGGCTCACAAAAGTCTCAGTGTTCAATTTTCTGATCATGGACGGACCTGTGCATTAGATCGACGCTATCATGCCTTGATTTGGGGGATACCTTACCGCAACATCTGTACAATTGATGCGTCACTTGGCCGTTCGCCCCATAACCGAACAAAACAAACTGTCGTCCATAACCAAAATCCTCATGCTCGTCATGCTGTTACACATTTTTCACTGCTTGAAAAATATGCTAGTCACGCAGACTCGACTCCTTTTGCTAGTCTTCTGGAATGTCGTCTGGAAACCGGACGTACCCATCAAATTCGTGTTCATATGGCGCATATCGGACATCCACTCGTAGGTGATACAGTTTATGGGAATGCTTTTAAAACAAAATCAAACACTCTTAATCCCACTCTTAAAAATGCAATCGATCAATTCAACCGACAAGCACTCCATGCCGCAAATCTTACTTTTGAACATCCTTCTACCGGTAAAGTTATGTCGTTTTCTGCACCAATACCTCAAGATATGGCTAAACTTATTAAGCACTTTAAAAAAATGAATTGAAACTTTTCTCCATCTCAAGATTTCACAATAAAATATCTTTTTTTGAACAAAATTGAAAAATATGCTAGAGTGAAGTTAGAAGGATAGTTGGCTATCTTAAACATGGAATTTGCCTTATTAGGGAATTCAGATAAAAGGAGGGTGCTATATGGCCCATATGAATTTATTATCAGTAATCACAGGTGATGGCGGATTAAACCGTTACTTAGAGGAAGTACGTCGTTTTCCAATGCTTGAGCCAAAAGAGGAATATATGCTCGCTCAACGTTATCGTGAGCATAATGATTTAAAAGCTGCACATAGGTTGGTTACCAGTCATTTGCGTCTCGTCGCTAAGATTGCGATGGGATATCGCGGTTATGGACTGCCCATTGGAGAAGTCATTTCAGAAGGCAATATTGGACTCATGCAGGCTGTTAAGCGTTTTGAACCAGAGCGTGGTTTTCGTCTGGCGACCTATGCAATCTGGTGGATTAAAGCATCAATCCAGGAGTATGTATTGCGATCTTGGAGTTTGGTGAAAATGGGGACAACAGCCAATCAAAAGCGTTTGTTTTTCAACCTTCGTAAGTTAAAAAATAAACTTCAAGCACTTGATGGTGGCGATCTTAATACAGAGCAAGTAAAAGAAATTGCAACCCAGTTGAATGTCACAGAAGATGAAGTTGTATCGATGAATCGCCGACTTGGTGGTGATACTTCACTCAATGCGTCCCTTCGTACAAAAGAAGGAGAAAACAGCGAGTTGCAAGATTGGTTGGTGGATGAGTCTAACAATCAAGAACAAATTTTAATTGAAAAAAGTGAATTGGAAAATCGTCGTTCCATGCTTAGCAGTGCTATAGAAAATCTCAATGAACGTGAAAAACGCATATTCAAAGCACGTCGTTTAAACGATATACCATTAACTCTAGAAGAACTTTCCGGTGAATTTAACATTAGTCGAGAACGAGTACGACAGATTGAAATGCGTGCATTTGAAAAAGTGCAAAACTCTATCAGAGATTCTGCTTTATCTCAAAGTCCAGTATAAGACTTTAAAATTAGGTATAAAGCCAATGGCTTGCACATTCTTAAATTGGGAATGAAAAAGGTATCTATTGGCTTTGTGCTTTTAAATGAATCTCTCAAACTCTTTAGGTTATTGATGCGTGCGCTTTAGTGAGTACGTTTAAGTACGAATAAAAATGGATAGTAAGAAACAATCTTTTATCTCATTTGCATCTATGTTTTATTCTTTTGGCCGAGAACTGTTAGTTTATCTTGTTGTGAAAGCCATTTTCCAATAACTTCATTAAAAATGAACTCACCTGTGGGGCCTTTTGAAAAGGTTAATTCATTTATGCGTCCGTTTTTATCCGTTAACACCAACCGCATCCAATTTAATTTTCGCATCAATTGTAAATTTCGATCGAGAAATGGATGATTTCTACTCAATGCAACAAGAAAAAAATCATCGTTAATCTTTGCAGAAATAGTTCTTGTTAAAGCCTGTCCAATGGATTGTTCACTTGCTTTAAAAGTTAATGCTTGAACATTGCTTATAGCTTTTCCTGAAAATTTATCAGAAAGAATAAAAATAAGGTCCATAATATATGCAGCAGGAAATGACCGATCGGTATTACGACGTAAAATTAACCGTAATGATAGCCCTTCATCGGGAATTGTTATATCACCTTGTATAGCCATTTCTTCTGAAGCCCCCTTTACACGAGATTCCCTTATAAGCGTCCAGCGAACGCTTCCCGTTGCTACCTTTTCTTCATCATAATTTGTACGTGCTTGATAAAAAACAGCTTCACCTGATTTTTCAAGCGATTGCAAATTGCTGGCAACAACTGTTGAGATTCCTTCTTCATCGGAAGAATCTGTCGCTTGTTTTAAACCAACATCAACTTCACTCCCATCTTCTAATAAGCGTTGTGTTAACTTTCTCTTAACCAAAAGTTTCTTCGGTACCCCGTGAGAAGCTTGAAGATTTTCTCCTAACAATTGATGATCATTTGATACAAATACACGCTCCCCAATAAAAAAAACGCCAACTGTTAAAACAACAAAACTCACAACAGAAACAGCACTTATCACAATACGCCTTTGCACCAATGATTTATTAGCACGACGTAAAGCTTGAGAAAAAATATGCGAAACAATATGCGGATTATCTTCTTGTGAAGGAGGAACCTTTAACGCATAGCGTTTAACATGCTCAGATGGCACACAAGCTTTCATATTAACAGGCTCCGCCTCTGGCATATCCGATACACAAGGATCATCAACGACTTTATTATCCTTTGAATCTGTGACAAAATCCTGCTTGCTTTTTGTATTTATCTCTGAAAATTCATTATTCTTTGGTAATATGACCTTTTTTGTATATTTTTTATCTTCATTTATATTTGTGGTATTCCACCCAATAACTGAAGCAAGCAACTTCTTTTCAACGGCTAAATATTCTTCTTCAACAGTTGTAATAGCACTTTGAAGAAGCTTTCTTTGTTCATCTGCTATTGCTTGCGGCATTTTTGCTGTTAAAAATTGATGTTCTAATGTTTCGATAGCCCGTTTATAAACCCGCTTACGTACTTGTGGTGTAACATTATTTCGCGCATTAATTGCCTTTTTTAAGATTCCAACGAAATCTACCATTTCCTCTATAATCTCTCTTAAACTGAGAAAAGAAACCCCAGCCCTAAAGCCAAAAAATTTTTTAGCCTCATAAATTAATTGTCATTTATATTGGTGCAACTATCGTAACAGTGTAAAATGAATATGAAAAATAAACAATGTTATTTTACACCATTCTCTCACGCGCTCTTAAACAAGCTCTTTGTTAAAATCCACAGAGATGAACAAAGAATCTATACAAAAACCTAAAAACAATCATCAATTTGCAAAGGGATCTGTAATAAGAATAGTATCTTCACGTTCTGGACTCGTGGATAATAAAGCTACTTTTGTATTAATCAGCTCTTCGATATAGTGTATATATTTAACAGCCTGCACTGGTAAATCTTCCCACCTTAATACATGAGCTGTTTTTTCCTTCCAACCATCTAATGTTTCATAGATAGGCCTTACACGGGCTTGAGCTCCCATGGAAGAAGGTAAATAATCAATTTTTCTACCATCAAGCTCATAACCAATACAAATTTTTATTTCATCCAAACCATCCAGAACATCAAGTTTTGTCAATGCTATACCTTGAACACCACAAATTGTTACCATCTGACGCACTAAAACTGCATCAAACCAACCACATCGACGCTTTCGACCCGTTACAACACCAAATTCATGCCCATGTTTCCTAAGAAATTCACCAATATCATTTATCTGCTCTGTCGGAAACGGCCCCTCTCCAACACGTGTAGTATAAGCTTTTGCAATACCCAAAACATAATGTATTGCTCTTGGCCCCATCCCAGATCCTGTACATGCTTGTCCAGCAACTGTATTCGATGATGTTACATAAGGATAAGTTCCAAAATCATTATCGAGTAAAGCACCTTGTGCCCCTTCAAAAAGAATGTGCTTTCCCTCCCGATAGCCCGCATCTAAAAGATGCCACGTACAATCCATAAAGGGCAGAATTTCATCTGCAACTTGCATTAATTCATCATAAAGTGCCTGAGAATCAATCTCTGCAATACCCATACCACGACGCAAAGCATTATGATGCCTCAAAAGTCGCTCAATCTTAGCCATAAGCGTGTCTTTTTCTGCTAAATCCATCACTCGGATAGCACGACGTCCCACCTTATCTTCATAAGCCGGTCCAATCCCACGCTTTGTTGTCCCAATCTTTAAACCTGATAAACCGTTTTCTCGAATTGCATCAAGATCACGATGCAAAGAAAGAATTAAGGGAGCATTTTCAGCAATCCGTAAAATTTCTGGTGTAATTTTTATCCCCTGATCACATAGTTTTTTTAATTCTGCAACAAAATGATGAGGATCAACAACGACACCATTACCAATGATTGATAACTTCCCACGAACTAAACCAGACGGTAAAAGTGATAATTTATAACTCACTCCATCAATAACCAATGTGTGGCCTGCATTATGCCCCCCCTGATATCTCACTACGATATCTGCGCGCTCAGACAACCAATCTACAATTTTACCTTTGCCTTCATCTCCCCATTGTGTACCCACAACAACTACATTGGCCATAACTTTCTCCGTCGTGTTTGGTCAAAAAAACCAGTATCCAAAAACAAATACTTCCTTATAACGAAACCTTAGAGTAAGTGCGACTCCTCATTTCAGATTTTTCCCCAATCTTCAAGGAATTAAATTTTCACATTTATGATAATAAAGATAAGCAAATACAAAAACATTCTAAATCTGTCATTTTTGTTAGAAAAAGCAAAAAATTAGAAATTTCAATTTATGCTTTCTCGCCTGACAAAGCATTCATTTTCCCTCTTAATCTTTTACAATTTATGTAAATGATTCAGAGGTCGTTCTGATACAAGAATACGAAAGATCATCATGACCTCTCGTATCCTTTTTCTGTTTCAAAATGCGTTGTGAAAATCACCTGTCTTATTTAAAGCTGTGCCTTTTCAAGTTGGAACGCCCATTCAAGCCATTGTGTTAAAATTTCAAGGTCGGAAGCCTCAATTGTTATACCCGCCCAAATTCGAATCCCAGGAGGAGCATCACGATAAGAACCGATATCATAAGCAACACCTTCCTCAGCAAGACGATTCACAACCGCTTTTATAAAAGATACTCGCTTTTCAGTATCTAAAGCCGTAATTACTGGATCCACAATATCTAAACAAATAGATGTATTAGAACGCACCTCAGGATCTTTTGCTAAATATTCTAACCATGGTGTTTTACGAACAAAGGCATCGAATACAGAAGAATTTTTCTCAACCCGTGCTCTTAATGCCGCAGCCCCTCCTAGAGACTTTGCCCACTTCAACCCATCAAGAAAATCCTCAACACAAAGCATAGAAGGCGTATTGATTATCTTTCCTTTAAAAATATCTTCGTTTAATTTTCCATTTTTTGTCATACAGAAAAGTTGAGGCATAGGCCAAACTGGAACATGGTTCTCAAGCCTCTCAACAGCACGAGGACTTAAAATGACCATACCATGTGCTGCTTCACCTCCCAAAACTTTTTGCCATGAAAAAGTAACAACATCTAATTTTGAAAAATCAAGATATTGTGCAAAAGCTGCAGATGTTGCATCACAAATGGTCAATCCTGCTCGCTCATTCGGAATGAAATCCGCATTCGGAATACGTACACCTGAAGTTGTCCCATTCCATGTAAAAACAACATCACGATCAAAATCAAGTTGTGTTAAGTCTGGTATTTCACCATATGGGGCTTCAAAACGACGCACATCAGAAAGCTTTAATTGCTCAACAACATCTTTATTCCACCCAAATCCAAAACTTTCCCACGCCGCCATATCAATGCCACGCTCACCTAATAAAGACCATAGAGACGCTTCAACAGCACCGGTATCTGAACCAGGCATAATTCCTATACGATAATCAGAAGGAACCTCAAGAATCTCACGGGTTAAATTAACAACTTCAGCCAGTTTTAATTCTGCTTCTCTTGATCTATGCGAACGCCCAACTAATGCATTTTTAAGAACATCAAAAGTCCAACCAGGTCGTTTGCTACAAGGACCTGAAGAAAAATTAGTATTATTGGGACGACTGCTTGGTTTCTGTAACATTATCATTATTTTTCCCCTTTTTATATGTTTTTCTTCCTTTATAAAGAAAAACAAATTGTTATAAAGACTAATCAAGCGTCTTTTTAGAAAAAAATCAAAAATGTTTTCTATTATTTCGTAGGCTTAAAATTCACGGAAACTTTGTAAAAAAAATCTTTCTTAATCATGCCTCTAAATTGATTCTTTTAATTTTTTTCGTATCATCACCACGATAAGATAGCATTCTGATAACAATACACTACTCTATCACAACATACCTATCAAGTTTATTTTATGATAAAGATTCATTAATAACTTTATAGAATAGGGAGATAAATTTATTAAAAAATCAATTATTTTTCTTTTGATGACTGGACAGAGAAAATTTTAATGTTATAACCGCACACGCTCTATATTTTTTATGAAGCATGCCCAGATAGCTCAGTAGGTAGAGCAGCGGACTGAAAATCCGCGTGTCCGTGGTTCGAATCCGCGTCTGGGCACCACTTTTTGTTTTATTAAGTATAATTTATTGTTTTTACTAGTATTTTTAAAGGCTGAGGAATACTAGAATAAAAGTGAGAGAATATGATTTCCCAGCGTGTCTCTTAATTATTGTGTTGTCAAGACTTCTTCTTGAGGTATGTTTATTGATTCGAACACTCAAAATTCTTTTATTTTTAACAAAATGAATTCTTAAAAAATCTTTCTAATTTCATTATAATTATTTATACTTCAACGTTAATTTGGTCCTGAAAATTTTCGATGATATGTGCTATATTAATGGAATTATCTATATCAAAGTTATCCAACGGGATAATGACTTTTTCTAAGAACTAAGAAATACAAAGCCTTCAATAAAAAATTATTAAAAGCATCAAAGAAAGCGATAATGCGTTTTTACAAAAATTTTTTAAATTTATATTAGTCCTTTTAAACATACAATATATTAATTTTCCATAATAATTTATCGTTTTGTCTGTTAAATGAAAAACCTGAATATCATAGATCTCTCATTTTAAATTTATTTATATTCAATCAATTAAAATCTCTTTCTTGCACATCGCAAGGGGAGCTAGCATGTGAATAGAAAACATTTTACGAACCATCTAAGTGCCAAGAGCTATAGCAACATTGAAACTGACAAAAATGTATGATGGTATCAACTTTCTCCTTCATAACTGAGAGATGCTGGTGTCCGAATATATGATTCGTGGATGCTTTAGCATTATAGCATTCACAAGCATCGTCACAAAATAGGTGTAACGTGTCTTGAGAAATGCCTTTTGAAAAAAAACTCGTAAATTAACAATAATAAGTAAATCATGTTTGAGCTGTTCTCTTTGCAAGTGAAGGACATAATCCTATTAAAAAACATGAGGCATAAAAGCATAAAGTAATGCGTAATTTTCAATTAAAAAGATATTGATGTGGGTCCTTTTGAAAGTCGGAAAGCCAGATTAAAAGGAAGTGATCAAACGCTTGATCATTTTGTACCTATCCCACATCCTTTTCTCTAAAAAATTTATAAACCCTCTTTCAACAAGGTAAAATTTTAAAATCAATTGGTGCAAAATTCAAAAATAATTATTCTCATTGTTTTACAAAAATATCAATATTTTTTAAAACTTATTATAAAAGTTTATTAATTAACACTTAAACATCATGTTATTTATTATATTATGATAATAATTATTTCCTCTCTAAAAAATTAAATAATCTACCATTTGAATATGGAAAATATTGAAGAATATAAATATATTCCTAAATTTATATATATACGTTTTGCTGTTTGAAAAACATAATTTATATTTTTCCAAAATACACTATGATCACTAGGATGAGTTAGTAAAATAACTTTATTTAATAAATGACTGCTTTGTTTACTAAGAAATAAGTTTGATTTATAAATAGGAGTATTAACAGTAATAGATGTTCGTTCTGCTAAAATTGTATATTCAGATGCTTTTACAACAGATAAAAAAATTAATAATATAGCACATATGGCAAATAAATATTTTATAATCATTTTTATAATTTACCTCCATTAATAAATATTCATAATGGAATTAACATAATTCTATTTTTGTGTCTATATTATATTTAATAAAAATTAAAAATTATATAATATATTCTATTTTTATAACTAAAAAAATCAGATATTTATAATATACATTAAAATACTATTAGATGTATTTTTTTAATTAATTATACTAAAAATATGTATAACTTTTGTTTAATAATCTATTAAAATGTATGTATAAAACTAAAAATAAAACATGAAAATATTCTTTTATATGAGGAACTGTTTCATATTGATCATTATTAGTTATAATAAATTATTATTTACTGGATATTCTTTTTCATTAAAATGAAAAGAAATTTATCTTATTACTATTTTTATTCTAGCTTTCCCATGCAAGGTAATGCAAAACTGTAGTTAAAATTATAACTATCCTGTCTTGGAATGAATGAGAGGGATGGTTTTTTTAATGGTAAGCGCGACAAAAGATGCAATCAGCACTTTTATAAAAGCACCAATTAACAAACCTAATGAACTTATTAAAACTGTTAGCAAAGAAGCCTGTGTCATATAAGCCACCCAAGGTATTCCAAAAGAATAGACAATTCCAATACCACCCACCATATTTATCAAAAATAATATTATAAAGTTTAACCGTTTCCAAAATAACTCAACCATAAAGCCAATAAAAAATGCTGCAAATGGAAAACTGATTAAATAACCACTGGTGACACCTGAAAACACACTGATTCCACCACGCCCTCCTGGCAATAGAGGCAATCCAATTGCAATAAGAACAAGGAAAAGAAGCGATGCTAGAGCTCCTCTTTTTGCTCCCAGTATAGATCCTGATAACATCGGAGCCATAGACTGCGCTGTAATAGGTACCCCCAGCAAAAAAGGCAGATGAATAGATGGAAAAAGACTTAAAACTGCGTAAATAGCAGCAAATAGAGCAATATAGGTTAGATCTTTTGTATTCACTAAACCATTCCTTCATTATGAAATAATCTTTAGTTATTGTTATCATTGATCTACAATAACATTCTGAGTTAAGAATACACTTTTACAGAACGATAAATGTCTCAAGATAATTCAAATATAATTAATAATATAAATTATATGATATAATAAAAAATCAAAAAATTAATGCCTTTTTGATGCAAAAATAAAATATTACATATATCAATAATATTTCCTATATTTTAAATATATCCAAAATAAAAACTACTCTTCCTTTTTATAAATGAGAGGAACAGATTTTTTAATTGCAAGTGCAACAAAGGATGCAATCAGTACTTTGAAACTATCGCCTATCAAAAAACCCGATGACGCTATTAAAGCCTTTAGTAGAGAGATTTTCGTCATATATGCTGTCCATGGAACACCAAAAGCGTAGACAACTCCTATACCACCTACAGCATTTATCACAAATAATGTTATAAGATTTAACCGTTGCCAAAAAAGTTCAACCATTAAACCAATAAAAAAAGCAGCAAATGGAAAACCTATCAGATAACCACTAGCAATTCCTGCAAAGACACTGATTCCACCACGACCACCAGGTAATAGAGGTAATCCAATCGCAACAAGGACAAGAAAAAGAAGTGACGCTAAAGCCCCCCTTTTTGCTCCAAGTATAGATCCTGCTAACATTGGTCCCATCGACTGAGCTGTAATAGGTACCCCCAGCAAAAAAGGAAGATGGATAGGTGGGAAAAGACCCAAAACAGCGTAAATAGCAGCAAATAAAGCAACATAGGCTAAGTCTTTTGTATTCATTTATTATCCTTTCATTATGAAAAGCTTTGATTATTATTAGATACTTTATCAATAGTATCAGTATCATAAGAACGCGCTTCCAATGCTTCCGCTACTTCTGAAGCCATTCTTATGGTTCGTATAATTAAAGGTATTGCAAGAGCGACAATATTCGTATTCAGTCCACGTGCTTGCTGTGCTTCACGCACTTCATTAAACTTTTCCCTCAAAAGAGGAATAAAGCGGATAGCCATAGAGATAACCATACTTACTTTTGATGGATTTATACCAAAATACCGAAATGGCTGAAGCCCTGCTTCAATTGAAGCCACCATATCTGAAACTTTTGTTGTAAATGAAATAAGTGATGATAAAGAAAAAAGAATAATAAGGCGTAATATGACCTCGACCCCTGTAAGTAGACTACTAAAAAGAGTCTGAAATGCAAAGAGAAGAACTAAAAGTAATCCTATCGATTTAAACTGCTTTATCACAGTACGAAAAGGGATCTTGGCGATTCTATAGAATAAGACTAAAAGTAATAAAAATAGCCCAAGAAGCGGTGTGGATGAAACCATTATTATAGTAGTTCCACACACCATAAGAAATAATAATTTAACCCACGGACTAAGCCTATGAATAAAGGTATCCCTTGGAATATATAAACCGATCATAACATTCTTCTTATATACTCCTTGATAGCAACAAAAGGTACATCATCAATTGCTATCTCCCCTCTCTCAAAAACAAGCACTCTATCAAATTTTTTGAGAAATTCCAAGTCATGTGATACAACAATTGCTGTTTGTGATAACTCTTCTATAACCTGTGCAACACGGAGCTTATTTCGTAAATCAAGTAATGTCGTTGGCTCATCAAAAACAATGTAGTCTGGTTTCATTGCTACTACACTGGAAATGGCAACAAGTTGTTTTTGTCCACCGCTTAATAAATGAACTGGGTGATCTCTAAAAGCTTGAAGATCATAACGCTGTAAAATTTCATCTATACGCTTTTTAATTTCATCTTTACTCAGTTTTAGATTTTTGAGACCAAAAGATAAATCTTCTTCCACTAATGGTAAAACAATTTGATTATCAGGATTTTGAAAAACAAATCCTACTTTACGCTTTACCGCCTTTGCATCACGCTTTGTATCAAGCCCATCAACGCTTACAGAACCATGAGACGGTAATTGTAACCCATTGATAAGACGAACAAATGTACTTTTTCCAGAACCATTCGCACCAATAACAGCTATTCGTCTTTCGGTAAGCTCTACAGAAATACCCCTTAAAACACACAAATCACCAAAGACTTGTGTCACCTTATCAAATTTTATAATTTCCAAGATTTATTCCAATCAATCCCTTTATATTACCTCTTTTACCGTTAACGCTTAAGTTTATAGCCTAAAAGTAAAAATAAGCACCATAGAGGAATAATAATAACTGCCAAACTCATATCAGGCATCTGTGCAGGAATATATGTTGCAAGAAAAGATATTCTTATTCCTACCATCTCCAAAAGTCGAGCCATTAATCCATTTTTCCCAAACCCACTTATAAACATTATACAAAATAATAAAGCAAGAAAGCATAAGCAAAGATAGTTCGCGTAAGGATATAAACCAAATGCATAAATAAAGTTTCCCTTTTTGTTCTTATGGAACTTTCGGAACTTCAAATGAACAATAACAATAATAGCCCAAGTAATAAGTGCAGCAGCAGTTGCAAGAGCCATAATTCGCATAAAACTATTGTCAGGAACGAAAGCATTAATAACGACGATTATTGCCGTACACAACGATGAAAAAAGAATAGCAACATAAGGAACACGAGCAGCATTCAATTTACTGAAAATATGTGGAGCATTTTTTTGTATCGCTAAACTATAAAGCATACGACCATTCGAATAAATGCCACTATTGTAAACAGAAATAGCCGCCATAATAACCACAAAATTCAAAATATGACCCGCAGCGGGAATTCCTACAGTTTCAAAAATTGTAACAAAAGGACTACCATTTTTTCCAATCATATTCCACGGGCTGATTATCATAATAACGCTGATAGAACCAATATAAAAAATTATAATTCTCCACATAACTTGACGAATAGCCGCCGGAATTGTTTTTTGTGGATTAGATGCTTCTCCAGCGGCAACACCAATAAGCTCGGTTCCTCCAAAAGAAAACATTACTACAGAAGTCGCCAAAACAACCCCTATGACTCCATACGGAAAAAAACCGCCGTTATCCCAAAGATAATGGATATTCGCTTGATTTTCCCCTATTCCAGTGACAATGAGAAAAATCCCAAAAATAATCATACCAATAACAGCAGCAACTTTGATTAAAGCACAACCAAATTCAAATTCGCCATAAAAACGAACATTAGATAAATTAACTAATGTAACAAATAAAAGTACAATGAAGGATGACTTCCAATGATCAATCAAAATCCAATGATCTAGATAAAATCCAATCACTGTAAGTTCAGTCATACTGACGAGAATATAAAGAAACCAATAATTCCAACCTGTTATAAAGCCTGCTAAACTTCCCCAATATTTATAAGCAAAAAAACTAAAAGCACCCGATGTTGGTTCTTCTACAGACATTTCACCAAGCATTCGCATAATGAAATAAATAATAATCCCCCCAAAAAGATAAGCTAGAATAGCCGAAGGACCCGCTAATTGAATTGCCTCTGTTGATCCATAAAAAAGCCCCGTTCCTATAACGCCACCCAAAGCAATCATTTGAATGTGGCGATTTTGAAGATTACGCTTTAATTCACTATTCTCATCCTTAAGCATTATCCTTCACTCCCCCTCAATATTGATTGTAATCTTTACACGGAGAGTCAATAATACCTTCGACATATTTTTTTTCAACAGAAATTATAAAACAGAACATAAATCTATTTTTTTTGTCATAATGCAACTCCTTATCTTTCTGTGCATTATGCAAATGTTCCATTAAAACGACAGGAAGAAATATGCTTCGCTCTTTATTCAAATTAATGGCTTTCATTTTTGTTACACTAACAATTATAACGTTTGTTATTGATAATGCACACTCTGTCATCACATCACACTGGACGGTAACCCCCCTTAATAAAATTCTAGTAAATCTTCTGCAAACAGATATCTATAGCCTTAAGCAATCTCTCTGTAAGACAATGCCTGACTTTTTATCCTACATTTGTATTACTCTCACTTATTTACCAGCATGGATTATCTTTGCTGCTTTAGCAATAATATTTTGTATCTTAACTTACGAAAAACAAAAACCTTTTCAAAAAATATCATATACATATAATGGAGAATACATTTAAATTTGAAAAAGGTTTCTCGAGCTCACTGTACTATACACAACCGATGCAGCCTAGAGTCCCACACTCTATCAACACAACTAAAAGCCATTTGATCATAAAAACGGGGTTAAAACGCTTTATTATAGTAAATATATATGTTCAATCATGATTTTTAATCGATAGCGACCTCATCATTTTATTTGCATAAATTCAAAGAAATTAGCAAATAAATTTAATCCTCACCTATAAGAAAACTCTGCATAGAAAAATTGAAATACATTGAAGCCTCTAGATTTTTCTGTGGCTACATTTTATACTTAAAAACCTTTCTTAAGTTTAGTACTAGAAATCATATATAAAAAGTGGGAGCATAACCCTCACGTAAAATAAAACACCATTGGGTTACGCACTCACACGCTTGTTTTAAAACAACATATCTCAATATGCCTAAGCCTATTTCATGACATCGACCATGAATGATATAATGGTAAACCCATTCAGCACCTCAATCTTTACGCCGATAGAGTAACAAGCCGACACTCTCACATACCTTGCAAACCCTAAAATGTTGCTACAGCGCTTGGTACTTGGAGTGATTCATAAGAGGTATTTTTAGCCCTTTAGTAATAGTTTTTTATCCACACAAACTCATCCCGCTTATAACGTACAAAATACACGGGTTTGACTTATTTTAAGGAAGATTTGAAATAAGAAAATCTTACAGTATTCAAGATTTTAATTTAAATTGAATAACGATAAATTATTACTAATAAATCAGTATGTTGCTTTATTGAGAAAATGGTAAAACAATAGCTTCAGTAAGGCTTTGCTCTTCTAAATCTGAAAATCGTCTCGCCAAAACATCAACTTTTTTAGAGATCTCATCTAAACTTTTCCATTGATCAGTAACTACGCAAGAAAGTTCCTCAATGAATTTTTCTTGATAAGCTAACTTCATTTCTAATTCTATCAGCCGATTTTCATCCGACATGATTCCAACTCCGTCTTAAGTAAAAAACGTGATTAATTTCATTAACTCTACCTCTTTTTTTTCTGTAAAATTTAAAAGTAGCTTTAATTAATTTTGCTCTTCTTATTTTCACATTATATAAGGTTTATGATAAATTTTAGTTTCCTGAACACTTATTCAACAAATCTCTTCTTTAGTCTCTGCTAAGATAACCTAAAATCATTTTCTTTCCTAAAAATCTAGGTCTCCAGCTTCATAATTTGAACACTATCATAAATCGGAAAGCATTTTATAGCATTATAATCATAAGAATATTGCCTCCATGACTTTTGTACAGTTCTCCTCCTTCAGTTATTATCATATCTTATAAATTATTGAAAAAAATACATACTTGCTTTTATACATACTTTTAGCTATTACTCTCAAATTAGTTTTATCTCATTGACTTACAAGCCTACGCCGCATTAGCTCAGTTGGTAGAGCACATCATTCGTAATGATGGGGTCGCTGGTTCGAATCCGGCATGCGGCACCGCTTTTTGCTTTTAGCGCATTGAAATATATAGATTTTCTCTTTAATTATCTGTTTTAAGACCACCTCTTGTGGCTTATATAATTTTACTTAGTTTGTTGTTATTTTCTCCATATTTTTTTGAGTAAAGACTAGCTGCTCTTTTTTCTCCATTTCACTGCTCGACCTCATTTATATGACTCTGGAAGTAACACTTTGAAGCCTCCAAGTACGTATTGTTTGTGGAGACACTAAAAAGCTGTGCAAATTCATGGGGTGAAACATATCTATCACCATTATCACAAAGCATCTCATTACCTTTGTATTTTTTATGTTATGTAAATGGGTGAAATACTGCGAGGAAACAATTCCCTTTCTAACTTCAACCTTTTACAAAAATCTTTTTTAACCCTTGTGTTATTGCACCTAAAAAGATTTCAACAGCTTGATTAATTGGTTTAAAATGTTGTTGGAAACGTAGCCAATACAACATTAGACAAGATAATATCATTGACCAAAACGCTTCATATGAAGAAGTTGAAAGCGTTACACATATGAAAAAATACATAACCAAAACTACCGTTCAAGTCTGTTACAGTACAATATTCTTAAAAAAATTATTAAATATCATTGATCTATAGATTGAATATGCTCCTCTAATATATTCTTTCATTTAGGAACAGACTATAAGAGAGATAAAATATCCATTATGTTTTCATATGGATATATTTTATTTATAAAAAAATTCACGTAACAGGTTATTCAAAATCCTTTATGAAGGTATTTTTGAAGTAAATTAAGCAGTTAGAGAAAAAAGAAAGAAAACTTAAATTAACTATAGCTTTTTTGATTAAATATATATAATACGTTATGTATCCGATATATTGATTCTAAGATAGTTTATAGGTAGATAGCATTTAATTGTAATGTCTCTTTTTGTTTTTATAAAAGTTTCCATGGAGTAGATTATGGATTATAAAATAATTTAAGGATTAATACCTATTATTTCATTAATTATTATATTTCTTACTTTTTCTTGAAAAGAGATTTTTGGTTAAAGATATTGGAGTTTTTAAATAATTTTTCTCTAAATTGTTCTAGATCAATTGTATTTATAGGTGAAATATCTGATTGTAATTTATAAATTTGTTTGTCAAAAATTATTGTATTTAGGCTTAAGAGGAAACTAATTAATACAAAGTGAAATTAATTAAGACGATTTTTCTATAATAAAAATTATATGGTTTTTAATAAAGTTCATTAAGGTGGTTTTGTCTCAACTAAACCCTTTCACTTTTTTGTGCTTTAAAATTGAATAGATGTAAGTTTTGAATTCACGCCTTGCTTTATATAGGCTTTTTATAGGATTAAAAATAATGCGCAAAATATCAACAGAAGGGCTTGCACTGATTAAACAATTGGAGGGTTTACGTTTAAAAGCCTATGAGGATTCTGGTGGAATATGGACAATTGGTTATGGGCATACAACTGCAGCTGGCGCTCCAAGTGTTCATAAAGACATGCAAATTACGGAAGAAGAAGCTGAAAAAATCCTTTGTCAGGATTTGAGAGAGTTTGAGGCCGCTGTTGAAAAGGCTGTTACCGTTTTTTTAAATGATGAGCAATTCGCAGCTTTAGTATCATTTTCCTATAATGTAGGAATAACCGCTTTTTACAAATCTACACTTTTAAAAAAGCTCAATAACAGTGAATATGAAGCGGTACCAACTGAATTGCAAAAATGGACAAGAGTAGGTGGCAAACGTATCCAAGGTCTTGTCAATCGTCGAGCAGCCGAAACAGGTTTATGGGCAAAAGGAGCCCGTGTTGCCCCTAATTATCATGTCGTAGAATCAGAAGGTGTAACGGGGATTTGCAAAATAGAAGCTCTTGCACCAATTATAGGATCTTTTTCAGGGCTTGGGGGGCTTTTTGCAGGAAATGGTCCTGTCCAGTGGGCTTTAGCAGGCATTATGGTTTTAGCTGCTTGTACAGCTATGATATATATTGCTAAACGTTTTCAGGAACACCGCTTATGATCTTATGGATAAAAAAATATCTGACGACAACATCAGCAATCATAGCAGCTTTTTTTATAGCTTTAGTGAAAGCCTTTTTCCTAGGAAAAAGAGTTGAGAAGCAAAAACAAACAAAAGAAGCTTTTAATATAGCAAAGACACGGCTTGAGGTAGAAAATGAAATTAACAAGAAAAGTGATGCTGATGTGCGCAATAAGCTTTCTAACTGGTTGCGTGACGAATGAACGAACTTCTTGTATTGGGTGGTTGCCAATTTATTTGAATCAACAAGACATCAATGCCATTAGTCCAAATTTGGCAAGAGATATCCTGAAACATAACGAACAAGGTGAGCGTCTATGTGGGTGGAAACATACACGAAAAGTGAAGTGATAAAAATACAATTTCTCTAAAACATTAATTAATAAGAAAATTTGAAAGAGATGAGTCCATTCAAATTAAAAGCAGAAAGCTCTTAAAGGGCTAAAATATTTTGTGTGGTCTATTTGATTTTATTGGAATGACAAGAGAGTGTTTGACTTAAAACCAAAGGATTCTACGGATTATATTTGCGTAAAATGATTGAGTATATCGATGTATTCTAGGGATATCTTTGATATCTTATCAAAACAAGAGAAGAAAATATGCTGTGAATTGCCCTGTAATTGCCCTTCAAAGATCTGATGATATAAAGAGTTGTCTTCAGCAAGAGTTATCTCTAAAAATCTGTCTATGCCTAAAAAAACAATTCGTAGAACTTTACGGAGATATCGCCTTTTAATGTGATTTGTAAATGACATTGTTTCAACTTTTTTAACATAATACTCTTAAAAATAGAGTAGATATTTTTGTATTATATTTGCTTTTTTATACTAAAGTGTTGCAAGAACATTGCGGGTAATAGGATTTTTCTATAGGTAAGCTGCTCCCTATCTGCAAAATAACATGCAACTCAATGGAGAAAACAAATGCCCATTTTGCCTTCATTTTTAAATTCAGCTTTTTACTTTTAAAAACCGCTAGGCATAATTTCTTGAAAAGCACTATTTTGCTGCTTTAAGGCAGTTTGTTCTTGAAAAACAATAAGATCATTACCTTCTTTGAAAATATTATTTTAATGTCTTGCAAGTTCTTGTCCTCTTTTAAAGAAAGTCTTGTGATAAAATCAAACTCCATTTCATAGCGCTTATCGTTCTGTGTATAATGGAATAACCAAGGACACATATTATTTTTTCAAACATTCATCCTCCCTGCTCCATCATAATATCTATCTTGAGGGAAAACCTTTACGAATGCTGCTGATCAATCTACAAAACACTCTTCTAATTTACTTTCTTATCTACCTTTTCACGCATTGCCCGTTCACCTTTTTGGGGATGTCCTTTAGAATTCCTTTAATTTTTGATATAAAATTTTGCTTTAATTCTTATTTTTAGTGAATTATAAAAGATAAGTAGAAATGTATACTTGTACCTCTTTATTCACTTTGATTCTCATTTCTAAAGCTCTCTCCGTTAATACACTGTAGCATTTTTTATATTTAATATATATTTTTTAAAGTTATTCGTAGCTTGCTAGAAAAATTTCTCTATTTTGATACAAAACCTTCTATCAGTTTACTTTTTTCAAAAGATTCTGAAAGAATTCACAACAGACCCTCGAAATTAAAAAACTTTAATGCATATTGTTTCTTTGTTATAGAAATCAAAATTGGTAATGCCCCATTCGTTAATAGTAATTGTATTATTTTAAGAGCAATCTATATAGGTGGTATAATCTCTTTTATGAAGTTAACTAAAAGTTTTTAAAACTTCTAGCATATTATTTAAAGACAAAAGGTACGTTCCTTTTCTTTATGAAAAAGCCATGCCATAATCTGATAATTCTTCAGCTGACACAAATCCTTTCCATAATAACCTTCAATACCACAATAAGGTGAGCCATAAAACAAGGTATTCTGACGTCTAAAACGTACAATAGAAACAGACCAACTTAAATGTTCAATGTGAACACTTGCTAAAGGGGCGTCAATAAGTTTTAGTATACCTTCAAATTGGAAAAAATTAAACCGAGCGCGACAACGGATTTCAATTCTCATCATATGAGATTGGTTATCTTCTCACTCATACGCTTGTAACGATAAAACCTTTTGTACCCTTCTAAATCCGTAAAAACTTCTGGATCTTACTTTATTAAGCGTTGAAACAATTCACAGCAGCTCATTTGAAACGCTAACCGTTTTCATAAAAGGACAATCATAACATTGTAATATCCTCCCAAAAGTTTACGGCATTACTTGAGAGATTTTTACCGATTTCAGCGAATAGAATAAATTTCTGTCTAAAGAAAATACTCCGAGGTTTTATGTATATGCTATGAAAAACATCCTCAAATAAATTTTGATGATTGTTTTTGTCAATTTTTTTGTCACCAATATCAGTTTTTTGTCACCAATATCAGCAGCTGGTATGCAACTAACAGAAGTGTAGTTTTTTATTGTAAAATATATCCAATCATTTTTTATATTTTTTTATCTATCGTAACCATCTTTTCACGACTTAAAATGATAATAAAATAGCCGCGATGTTAAATTGTCTTACATCGAAAAAGTTGCTTACAAACTACCTCTGTTACTAGGTGATAACCCACTCTCTATTTAAAAGAGAGAAAAACTTTTCTTTTTTATTTAATGATAAATTAACTATTATCCAATTACTTACGTCGTCATCATTCGATCAAATGAAAATCGCAATTCTTTCTACTCTTAGTAATCCCGCTCCCATTTATATAGGTCAGCAAGCACACTATTAAAAATATTCATAATAATGCTTTAAGTAATGCTACAAAAATCGATATTAGCAAAGATTCTGTTATCAAAAAAGGAAAAGATATTCTCTTATTTGCAAATGGTAGAGCTGTTCAGATTTGTTTTGATGCTATCGCAGAAATCAAAAAATATGAAATTATACCAACAGTTGTAAGTGTAACAACAATCCAATCTTTAGATGATTGCATTTATATTAGAACTCTGTAAACCTCACAAACCTATCATTGTTTATGAAGAGCATAGCATTCATAGGGAACTTGGAGAAGCAATTACGAGATTACTTATGAAATATAGCATTGCATGCAAATTTGTATCGTTAGGAATACCGGATGAACCAATCTATAATGAAAGCCAATGGGGGATTGTTTTGGCAAGTTATAAAATAAGTCAAGAAGGTATAATGAAAACTATGTTAGCAATGACATAAGATACAAAAAAGAGACTGATAAGCACATTAAATTGCATTTTCTTGCTTGCTAGTGAATGGTTTTTTTTAAGAGACTATATTACATTTTTATTATTTAAAAATATATTTTATAAAAACAACACCATGTCTATATAATATATTATTCATTAATATCAGCATAAATAATATAGATATTATAGAATATATCTTTATTTTTTACGATAATTTATATATTGTTAAATAATACACTTTGATTTTTAATTAAAGTTAGTTATAAACTATATGTTCTTAATTTTATATTAAATAAATATAGTGTATTATGTTTTTTATAAATAGGAGAGGAAAAATGCTCACAGCATTATTTATATCTATTTTCTCTATATCAACAGTTGTTATCCCTTTGCTCGCAGCGCTTGTTCCTTTTTATCCTTAGAATGTGTTTTAACAAAGTGAATAACAGTTTTATGAAGTGTTATTTGTACTTTTTTACTATTATTATAGTCATTGGGTATTTCTTGTCATTTTATAGAAGAGATTTTTGACCTTTTTCTTTAACGTTAACTATCAATATATCTTTAAATATATAATGATGCTCTTTTATAAAAAATTTTCTTTTTCTAAAAGCAGTATAAAAACATAACTTTCATTGCTTAAAAACATCTGTATTCACTAAACTTTTGTGCGTAATCTCTTTGATTGTCTGAGCACCTGTTAATGTCATAGCTACCCGCATTTCATTGGAAAAAAGATCAAGCAGATGAGTGACACCTTTCTCACCTGCTGCTGCAAGTGCATAAACAAAAGCACGACCAATCATAACAGCATCTGCACCTTGTGCGATCATGCGTACAACATCAAGACCAGAGCGCACACCAGAATCCACTAAAATAACTAAATCACTCTTTACAGCATCCGCAATTGCGGGCAATACTCGTGCCGTTGATAAGACACCATCGAGTTGGCGTCCACCATGATTGGAAACAACAATTCCATCAGCACCAGATTGTACTGCTTCCCGCGCATCTTCTGGATCAAGAATACCTTTTAAAATCATTTTTCCTTTCCAAAAGTCGCGAATCCATTGTAGATCATGCCAGCTAATTGATGAATCAAAATTTGCACCAATCCAACCAACATAATCATCTAATGCAATTTTCTTTTTGAGATAAGTGGAAATATTTCCAAGATCATGGGGGCGCCCCATAATACCAACGTTCCAAGCCCAATGTGGATGTGTAAAAGCTTGTAAAAAACGACGTAATCCAGCATAAGGACCAGACATCCCTGAATGTGCATCACGGTAACGTGCCCCTGGAACTGGCATATCAACTGTAAAAACCAATGTGCGAACACCAGATGCCCAAGCGCGCTCTAATGCATCACGCATGAATCCACGGTCTTTGAGAACATAAAGTTGAAACCAAAATGCATCTCCAACGGCTTCCTGCACCTCTGCAATAGGGCAAACTGAAACAGAAGATAGAGTAAAAGGAATCCCTTTTGCAACGGCTGCACGCGCAGCTTGTACCTCACCACGGCGTGCATACATGCCCGTTAGCCCAACAGGAGCAAGAACAACCGGTAAATTGAGTGTCTGATCAAAAAGTCTGACTGAAAGATCAACAGTACCAACTTGCCTTAGAATCCTTTGACGTAGTGCAAGTGCTTGAAGATCTGTACAATTATGTCGCATCGTTTCTTCAGCATAAGCTCCACCATCAATATAGTGAAAAAGAAAGGGAGGAAGACGACGCTTTGCAGCTTTGCGATAATCAAATGTTGAAGAAATAATCATTGACGGCACCATTGTTCCTAAATGAAAAGAAAAGACATCCTAAAAAATATAAGAGCCCCAGTATCTCCTATTTGATATCTTCCTAAAACGCTCTATTGAATAGATAGAGGTGAAAAAGATTGCAACTTTCTAAAAAAACTCATTGATAAAAACAACGTCTTTCTTTCTCTATCCCAAATTTTAAACCTCACAGTATGGAATAGGATCAATAATATACTCATTCATGCATTGTTCATGTGCAATTGAAGTGCTATATTTCCTGTAAATAAGTATCTCTTCGAAAATGATTGCTTCTCCCGTTGATTTGGTATGATTTGAATTTGTTTCTCCCTCCAAAGATTGTTTATAGTGTCTTTTATAAGAAGATGAAATCTATACTCATTAAGTATAAGCTATAATTTTCTCCCCCAAAAAGCTAAAAAAATATTTATGAATACTTTAAAAGAAAGCTGTAACGTACATCAAAAAAATTCCTCATATCAATATTTAAAAATCAGACCTGTTACTTGTTCATAAAATTTTAACAGTGTCTCATTCATATAGAATATAAAGAATTTAAGCTTCATAGGAATAAAAGATCCTCCTCTCTAATAACTCCCTGACAATAACTATAAATGAATTCCTAAATTTAGAACATTCTTCATTAAAAAACATTACTGAATTGTAGTAAAAATTATTTATTAGCTCTTAATGATCAGTTTTATACGGAATAAAATATGTAAGCTTTAGAAAAATTAAATTAATAGAAGCATCTAATTTTTTCATATCTGTTTTAAAAGCAGAATACATTATTATTATATCGAATTTTATTAACTGGTCGATTTATTATCATAATATATATGCATGACATATTGAGTAAGAATTAAAACTTATTCTTTTGTTCATCATAAACGAAGCTCTCATGGATAAAAAACGTTAAAAAAGAAGTAAAAGTGCTTCTGATATCCTCTAAAACGAAAGAGCAATTATTATAACTTTTAAAACTGAAAATAGAATGCTTAGTACCGGTTTTATGAAAAACGATATTTTCTTACTTAAAATACATTTCCTGCATATATTTTATCAAAATTCTCTACTTTAAACTCATTTAAAATGCTTAGACAACTTTAAACCCTGTGCTTGATAATGTGACCCAACATCATGCCCATAAAGAGCTGATGGTCGATTAAGCATATGCTCATAGACCAAACGACCAATAATTTGACCATGCTCTAAGATAAAAGGAACTTCATGGCTCCGCACTTCTAAAACCGCTCTTGCTCCTTTACCGCCCGCTTCCATATGCCCAAACCCTGGATCAAAAAAGCCTGCATAATGCACCCTAAACTCACCCACTAAGGGATCAAAAGGGGTCATTTCTGCGGCATAAAGCGGAGGCACATGAACAAACTCTCGTGAAACTAAAATATAAAACTCATCAGGATCAAGAACCAGCTCCCTTTGACCACGATCAAAAAGAGGCTCCCAAAAATCTAAAATGTGGGCAGCAGCACGTTTATCAATATCAATAACACTTGTATGATGTTTACCACGATAGCCTATAAGCCCGTTTTTGTCTCCTTTTAAATTAATAGAAAGTCCAATACCTCCAGCACTAATATTAGGAAGATCATCCGATATCAGCGTTTCTTGCCTTTGCAAAGCATACAGCTCAGTTTCATTTAAATAACTTTGTCCTTTTCTAAATCGAAGCTGTGATAAATGCGAGCCTGTACGCACCAAAATCGGAAATGTTCGTGGGCTAATTTCCAGATAAAGCGGACCATGATAACCAGCACAAATTTTATCAAACTCTTGAGCATTATCCGTGATGACCCGTGTAAAAATATCTAATCGTCCCGTAGAGCTTTTGGGATTAGCAATAGCAGATAAAAATTCTGGTAAAGCCAAACTTTCCAAAAGCGGAACAATATAAACACACCCAGTTTCCAAAACAGCGCCATCTCGTAAATCAAACTCATGCAACTTTAACCGTTCAAGCTTATCCAAAACCTTTGCCTCAAGGCCCGGCATAAAGGAAGCACGTATACGATAAGCTTTCTCCCCTAAACGAAGATCAAGGCTTGCTGGTTGTATTTGAGATCTATCAAACGGACTGTACGCTTTCAGAAAGTTATTATCAATCAAAGCTTGTATATCTCTATCTGCTAAAATACCGCTTAGACGCACCATATATGTTCCCTTCCCTTTTTACACTGTTTCTTTTTTGACTTAGATGATAAATTGGTGCAAGTTATTTTAGGATGATAAAAAATTATTTTTTCTATTTTTTCCAAGTAATTTGTTGATATTTCGAACAATGAAAAACATTTAGTATAATACGCTATCGAAAAAATAAGAAGCATGTAGAAATAATACATCTTATATTTTCTCATTCTTGAATGTTACACAAATGATGTTATCATAAATTTCTATAACCTCCTTAAGAGTCCTGTTAGAATTTATATGATTATACGCCATCTTAGCGAAAATATTATTAACCAAATCGCCGCTGGTGAAGTTATTGAACGACCGGCAAATGTTGTCAAAGAACTTGTTGAAAATGCTATTGATGCCGGTGCAACACGCATTGAAATTATTACAGCAAATGGTGGAAAAAATTTTATAAAGGTAAGTGATAATGGTTGTGGGATTTCTGCTGATCAGTTAACTTTAGCCGTTTCTCGCCATTGTACCTCAAAGATTACCGATGACGTACACAATATCTGTTTCCTTGGGTTTAGAGGAGAAGCCCTCCCTTCTATTGGTTCTGTTGCTAAGCTCAAACTCATTTCACGGACAAAAGAGGCCGAGAATGCTGCTGAAATTTCCGTGACTGCAGGAAAAATTATAGGACCCAAACCAGCTGCTGCAAATCTGGGAACAATTGTTGAAGTTCGAGACCTTTTCTTTGTCACACCTGCACGGTTAAAATTTATGAAAACTGATCGAGCTGAAACAAATGCTATTAGTGATATGATTAAGCGAATTGCTATCGCATTCCCACATATCCGTTTTTCTCTTTCAGGAACAGACAGAACATCTATGGAACTGTTCGCGACAGAAAATAATACTCAAGGACAATTACAACGTATTACCCAAATTATGGGAAAAGAATTTGCCCCTAACAGTATTGCACTGAATGCTGAACGCGAATCCGTGCGCCTAACGGGGTTTGCTTGTTTGCCATCTTTCAACCGAAATAATAGCCTTCATCAATTTGCTTATGTTAATGGACGTCCGGTGCGTGATAAATTTTTATGGGGAGCAATTAGAGGTGCTTACGCTGATGTCATGACACGGGATCGTTATCCTGTCGCTATTCTTTTTATTGATCTTCCTCCTACTGAGGTCGATGTTAATGTTCATCCAGCCAAAGCTGATGTGAGATTCCGTGACCCAGGATTAATTCGTGGTTTAATTGTTGGAGCCATTCGTGAAGCATTGCAGCAATCTGGTATTCGCCCGACTTCAACTCGTTCTGAAGCAATGCTTACAGCTTTTCAAACACAAAAGCCGTTGATACAACAATCACTGAGCAATTTAAAAAACGCTCACCAATCCTCTTCTTATAGTCCGCAGTCTCATCATTTTGCCGCCGCCTCAATGGTTCACAAACCATTGGAGAATACCAGCTCTTTTGGTTTAAAAGAAGATGCCACGCCTATTATGGAGTCCTTAAATACACCAAGTGCTGCTACCTACCCAAGCACTATACCTTCATCAGAAGAGTTATCTTATCCTCTAGGTGCAGCCAGAGCACAAATCCATAAAAACTATATTATCGCTCAAACTCAAGATAGTTTGATCATTGTCGATCAACATGCTGCACACGAACGATTGGTTTATGAAGCACTTAAAAATGCCCTTTATACCAAACCACTTCCTTCACAATTATTACTGATTCCTGAAATTGTAGAACTCTCTGAAGAGGATGCAACATGCCTCTTAACGCACAAAGATGCTTTGCAAAAATTTGGATTAGGAATAGAACCATTTGGACCTGGTGCAATTCTTGTACGCGAAACACCTTCTATGTTAGGAGAGATCAACGTGCAAGCCCTTATTAAAGATCTCGCAGATGAAGCCGCTGAGTATGATACAACAAACAATTTAAAAGCAATGCTTGATTATGTTGCAGCAACGATGGCTTGTCACGGCTCAATACGGTCAGGGCGCCTTTTACGTCCCGAAGAAATGAACACATTGTTACGACAAATGGAGGCAACACCCAATACAAGTACATGTAATCATGGACGCCCTACTTATATTGAACTTAAATTAGCAGATATAGAACGGCTTTTTGGCAGAAAATAAACGCTTAACCATTTTGACAAGAAAAATATTTTTAAATTAACTCTCGACTTTATAATATATCTTATGGCACTTTTTTGAATAATACTGTCAAATAAAAAGGAACTAAAATGTTTTCCAATGGTGAACGCGAAGCAAAAGTCCGTTATTCTAATAATGGATATGACATTGTGGAATATGGAACCTATACCATTTGTGCCGTTAGTGGGCAAAAAATCCCTATAGATGACTTAAAATATTGGAATCATCACCGTCAAGAGGCATATGCTAGTTGTGAAATTTCCTATCGCCGTGAACTTGAATGCAACCCACATCTCAAGCAATTGTTAAAAATACAAAAAGAATAGCCCCTTAAAAGCTATAAATTTAGCCTTTGCCTTTCTGATAAGAAAATTCACAGGAACGTTTTCTAAAGCGAGTTATAACCTTCTCAATGAGCATACGACAGAAATCTTTTTGAAAAAAATCGACTTCTACATCAAAAACAATAAGATTTTTCAAATCTTTTTGCGTATGAATTGTCTGTATACGGATATAATCTTTAGCCGTTGTTGCTAGCCATAAATTGTGCATTTGAGCTTTTTGTACAAGGCTTGTTAAATTTTTATGAGTGAAAAAATAGTGATCTGGATAGGTATAAGTTTGTGCCACATGACCAGACAATTCTTTAATGGATTGAAAAAATTTATCTGGATTGCCAATTCCTGCAAATGCTAAAAATGATTTTCCTGAAACCTCATCAGAAGCACTTGCCTTAAGATGAGCTCGATGCAAAGGCTTTCCAGTCTGGGCAACAAGAAAAGCAACATTATCACTCCCATCTGGATGACCAATTAATAAAACGCTATCCATAAAAGAAAATTGCGTTTTTAATGGAACACGTAAAGGTCCTGCTGGAAAGACAGCTCCATTACCCAAACCACGCATCGCATCAACAACAAGTAACGCATAATCCATATAAAGACGGCGGCTTTGAAAACCGTCATCCATTAAAATAAGATTACATCCCTCTTTTTTCAGCCGTTGTGCTGCAGCATAACGATTAACCGATACAGCGACAAAAGCATGCTGTGCCAGTAAAAGGGCTTCATCTCCAACATCGCGGGCAGTGTCATCTTTCTCATTTACAAGATGCACTCCTTTAACATCTCCACCATAACCACGTGATACAACACCAGGAACAAAACCAAGTTCTTTAGCCACTTTGGCAAAAGCAATAACAACTGGCGTTTTACCCGTACCACCGCATGTAAAATTTCCAATACATAAAACCGGAAGATCAATTGCGGGAGGCTGTCTTGCCATAAAACGATGTGCAAAATAACCATATCCCCATGAAATTGGAGCTAATAAAAAACGCAAAAAGCTTTTATTTTTCCACCAAAAATGAGGGGCGTTAATATGCATATCCACCCTGACGCTGACGTAAACCTGTTTGTATGACAAGGGGTTGTAAAAATGGATCTAAAATCTTTAATGTACGCTCAAGTGCACCTGCCATACCTGTTGCCACTTCATGAGCCTTATCAACCATTTCTTGTCGCAATGTTTCATTTATTAAAAGCTTATACACCTGAATCGCAAGCTGTTTTGTATCTTGAACCATATATGCTGCATCACACGTTAAAAATCGTTCGAACATCTCTTGAAAATTTGAAACATGAGGTCCCGTTAAAATAGCGGAATCCAGTAAAGCCAATTCCAATGGATTATGTCCCCCCTTTTCACATAACGACTTACCAACAAAAGAAACTTTCGATAAACGAAGAAAAAGCCCCATTTCTCCAATCGTATCTCCCCATAAAATGTCGGTATTCATATCTGGAATAGCATTTCTGCTTCTCCGAATAAAACATAAACTCTGATTGTTACATTTTTTGATAAGATCTTCTACACGTTCAGGATGACGAGGTACAATAATTGTCAATAAATCTGGCAAATAATTTTTAACAATCTTATGAACCTCAAAAGCTATCTCTTCTTCCCCTTCATGTGTTGAAATAGCGGCCCAAACTGGACGGTTACCGATAGCATTACGGTAACGTGCAAGCAATGCTTGATCTTCAACCAAAAAAACATCAGCCTTGAGATTACCAGAAAACGTAACAGATTTTACGCCAAGTGTATGGTAATAAACGACATCTCTTTCGTTCTGACTAATCGCCAAATCAATATCCTCAAAAATATGTTTGGCAAAAACGGCGCGCTTTTGCCACGCTTTAAAAGAACGTTCAGACATATGGGCATTAACCAGAATCTGCGGAATACGCATTTTGGCTAGTTCTTTAATACGCAGAGGCCAAATTTCTGATTCACAAACCAAAACGAGATCAGGCTTCCAATGACGAATAAAACGTCGCACGACAAAATCTAAGTCCAAAGGCGCATATTGATGAATCAACCGATTCCCAAAATGTTTTTTCACAAGAAAGGAAGATGTCACACTCCCCGTTGTCAATAGTATATTGATTTTTAATGATAAAATATGATTAATAAGTGGGAAAAGCGCAAATGTTTCTCCCACACTTGCTGCATGCAACCAAACTAATGAACCCTGAGGACGTAGAAGAGAGCTTTTACCTAAACGCTCTTTCTTGCGATACCACTCTTCTTTTCCACGAATAGCACGAAAAAACAAATAAAAAGGGATAACAGGATATAAGCAAAAGCCAATCATCCGATAGGTTAAAAGAGCCACATGTGCTTTTAATTCTACCATTTACCATCACCTCATCCTGCTGTTTTGAGATATCTATAGGCTTATTTTATTAAAAAATTCATCAACACTATTGGTTTACATCCATGTTTTTTAAGACTAACCGTATCTTGGATAAAAAAACATTTCTCCCATAAAAAAAATTAACGATACCAAGAGAAAAGGAACATAATTTTATCCCCTTTTTCAAAAATTTTCCTATAAGGATAACATATACACAAAATACAATAGAATGAACAGATCA
This sequence comes from Bartonella sp. ML70XJBT, assembly GCF_028618425.1. NCBI lineage: Bacteria > Pseudomonadati > Pseudomonadota > Alphaproteobacteria > Hyphomicrobiales > Bartonellaceae > Bartonella > Bartonella sp. ML70XJBT. The sequence goes on along the minus strand of NZ_JAQISX010000003.1, from coordinate 119,354 downwards.
TTGACTATACAATGTCTTTTTCCCAGCTTTCTTCATTCTTTCATATGGAATATCCACATTCATAGCTATATTTTTTCTCAGATTTAAAGGCATTTCACACGTTAATATTTTTCATAAACATGATATGCTGTACACTTTCTATTCCAATCACAATCATGTTACACTTACACTGTTTTGTAAATTCTATATTTATCTTTGCACAATCAAGAAAAAATAGAGAAAAAATTTCTCAACTTGAGAACAAAAAAAATTCCGAGACAATACTGCTTATGTAAAAAACGATAACAAATGAGTAACACGCGCCTTTGTGCCTTTGCAATTGTCATCTAAATCTATCTTATAAATAAAGGAATATACCTTATTGCTTTCACAATAAAAACCTGTGCAAACCATCTTGTCATCTGTAAATGCTATATTTTACCAAAGGCACTTAAACGTACCGCCTCTTTTTTGAATTCTTTTACGCACTCTAACATTGAATCCAGAAACTTAATCACACGATGTTCGTATAATTAGGTAGTATATTGATGTATAATGATTTACCATTGCGTAACTTGCCCTCAATTATTTACAGCCACCTTATGTTGAAGCAATCAAAACCTTTTGCTTACGCACCACAGGTAGAGGAAATATAGATAAAAAATACTGAAAAAAGGAATAACTATGCCTCTCTCTTATGCCCTATCTCAAGTGCGAAAGTCTATTCTAATATTTTAACAAAATGTACAAAGGTGAAAACTTGCATTTTTGTTCATATTTTAAGCGTAAAAGATAGTGATATATATGGACTTATCCCTTGCGCGAATACCATTATGAAATAGATTTGACGCCTTGAGAAATATTTCCTTAGGAAATCATATAAGTTACAACAATAATAGCATTTTCTTCTATGGTATTCTATTTTTCTTAAATGACATACCTCTGAGAGAGCATGATAAATGAGTATAAGATAGCGGATATAATGACCAAATATTCAAACTTTATTCTGCATCGCCTGTTTCAGTATCAAAAAGCTGATGCAAATCCACGATGTAATAACGTTGTAATGCATTATCTACACTTCTTTGCGCTTTTGCCTGCCATGCTTCTTGAGCGGATTGATAACTTGAAAAAATACCAACCACATCTAAATCATCAGGATTCTTAAATTGATTACTCTTAAGATTTTTTAATTCACCACCAAATACAAGGTGTAAATATTGTTTTTTTTCATTGGTTTTAGTCATATGTGCCTCCATATCATTCAGATAATTTTAGCGTGCTTTTATGTGATTAAACTAACTTTGCTTGATGAACAACATCTATCATATCCTGACAGCAATTATTTTTACCAGCAATTAAAAGTCCATATTGATAAGGTTCAACTCCATAAAATAATAAAGGGGCATCAAGCGATAAAAAACGCCCCCCACACTCCTGCAAAATAAGATCAGCCGCGGCAATATCCCATTCATGACAATTCGGACGAACTAATACGATATCGATCTCATCTTGAGCAACAAGAACAATACGATAAGCAAGAGAGGGAAGATACCGGTAAAGACTGACTCGGTTGCGAAAATCATCGGGTAATTTTTGTGCGAGCGATTTATCAAGAGAAATTTTATATTTTCGATGAGCCTGAAAGGCTAAACGAGGAAGTTTTATCTCATTTAATGTTGCTCCTCCCCCCGTGACAGCTGCATAAACATCTCCTTGAGCCGGACATTGTAGAACGCCCACAATAGGACGACCATTCTCGATAATAGCAACTGAAATACACCAATAAGGGCTTCCAGAAAGAAAACCTCGTGTTCCATCAATAGGATCAACCACAAAGGAACGCTCATAACTTTGTTGTTTTCTATTATCTTTTGTTTCTTCTGAAATCCATCCATAATTTGGACGTGCCCCAAGAAGCTTCTCTTTCAAAAAATGATCAACAGCAAAATCTGCCTCACTGACCGGTGAATTACCCTCTTTCATCCAAACATCCAACGTGCATCCAAAATACCGCATTGCTAAATCTCCTGCCTCTCGACAAACCTCACGCAAAAGATTTAAATCAGAAGAATGATGCGTGTTATTTTCCTGCAAGTGTCATCCCTTCAATTAACAATGTTGGAGCCGCTGTCGCATAACGCCGATCAATATCATTGGCAGGTGTTAAATGTGCTAACATATGGAGCAAATCAGAACCCAGCGTTACTTCACTCACCGGATAAGCAATTTCACCATTTTCAATCCAAAAACCAGAAGCACCCCGACTATACTGACCGGTAACAAAATCAATGCCATGGCCGAATAATTCTGTCACATAAAATCCATTTCCTAAGTCTTTTATCATATCGTAAGGTGATACTAAACCCGGTTCAATAGCAAAATTTGTACTTGTCGGCTGCACTAATGACCCCGAACGCACACCGTGTCCATTTGTTTGAAGTCCCAATTCACGTGCTGTGGATGATGAAAGAAGCCAGTTTTTTAAAATACCATTTTCAATAATATTGAGTGTTTGCCCCTCTACTCCTTCTCCATCAAAAGGATGAGAAGCATTTCCGCGTAATCGCAAAGGTTGATCGGTTACATTAACATTAGACTTCATCACTGGCTTGCCTAAGAAGTTCTGTAAAAGACTCGTTTTACGAGCCACAGAAGCTCCATTGACCATAGATGCGATATGCCCTGCAATTCCGCGAGCTGTACGTGGATTAAAAATAACATCAACGCCTCTTGTTGCTGCACGAACGGCCCCCACACGCTGAACAGCACCAAGCCCTGCATTTTTTCCCACAATTTCTGCGTCCTCTAAATCAGAAAAATGTAAGGCTGTTGTGTAATCATAATCCCGCTCCATCTGTATCCCTTCCCCCGCAAGAGCACTGCAAGAACGCGAGAAGTAACTGGAGCGATAGGTGCCACAAAAACCATCGCTGGTTACAAGAGTAAACCCACTACGGCCATACGCTGTTGTAGCGCCACCAGAATTGCTTACGCCTTTCACATCAAGAGCTGCCGCTTCTGTTTTTAAAGCATCTTCTGTTAAAAAATGACTATTGGGTACAAAATCATCAAAAAGATCAAGATCTTTAGGATTCTTAACTAAACATTCTTTATCTGCCAAACCTTCAAATAAACTATCGGGAGAAGCTTTAGCCATTGCAACAGCACGTTCTGCGAGTTCTTGCGGATAAGAGGCTAAATTAGCAGAAACACTTGCTACTTTTTTTCCAACAAAAATCCTTAGAGTAAAATCATTGCTCTCGGCTGCTTCTGTCGATTCGACTTTCCCAAAACGAACAGATACACTGGTGGAATGTGCATGAATAATAACAGCATCAGCAGCATCCGCCCCAGAACGCCTTGCCGCTTCAACCAATGAAACCGCTTTCTCAATCTGGTTCTTGTCAGTCATTCATAGACTCCCTAAAATATTTTATTATTTACATTGATAAGCACTCTGACAAATTCATACACATCAGAATAGAGTTTTTGTTTGTTCATTCATAAAATTATGCTCGTCTTATGCATTCTTTTTTTAATGCATTAAATCATTTCCTTTTAGCTTCTTTATGAAAAGAGGTAATATGTCGTAAAATCTCTTTAGTTTCAAGATTTCTTATGGGCCCTTATCATTTTAAATGCCCAATCTGCAACTCACAATCAGATCAATAGAAAACTTCGTAAATCAATAGAAGACTTAGCAATAACTCTTTTATTTAAGCCAAAATCTTCAAAAATTCAAAAAGCATAAAACAACCTAAATCACACACCTTTTGTCCTCTAGAGTGTCAAATAACTTTCCTCATTCCTATAACTTTCTTTAATTCTCAAGCAAAAATCAAGAAAATGACTTATCTTTTTGGATATTCTCTTACTTTTATAAGCTCTCTCATAAAAAAATAGTAATCTTGTCAATGAAATAAAATATCAACAGCCTAAAAAATACGGTCTTTTCATTAAATTATTTCAACAAAATGAGCCGTCAAAAACTTCTTTATCTATGATAAGTAATGTCATAAAAAACGTCTTTTTACATTTATCTCAAAAAAATTACAATTGTAGAATTTTTTCTAAAGTTTTAGTGCATTCCGTTGAGAATCTTTCATCTTTTTAATAAAAAAAATCATTTTATCAACTTTTATATATAAAATAAAATTCCATAAGATCTTTAGGAAAAAATTAATCCCGTAAGATGATTTGACACGCAATGGCTCACTAAAAAGCTCATTGGTTTGTGATATACTCATAACTGATTTCATTTTAACAAGGCCATGATTTTTTCATCTTTTTAAAAGATCAACTTCTTTATGAAGACACATCAAATGGATTTATTTTCAGTAAGAGCACGTCTACTCATTTCAACCATAGCCTCGCGAAGATGTAACTTAATTTTTGATCCAATAATCATTCCAAAGAAAGGAGAAAGTAAACCAGACATCGTTACAGTATGACGAATTTTGTTATTTGAAGAACCAGATTTCTTTGAACAAATATATTCATGATCAAAACTCATGCGTGTAAGAGGAAGTTTTGCATAATCAGAAAAACAAACATTTTTTATGACTTTATCAAGTGTAAAAGTTACTATTGGTCCTTTTTTAGGTTTCATGCGTCCTACAGCGCCTTCTTTAAAAGCACCAGAAAACTCTACCCACTCAAGTTCACTGTCCCAGCAAGGCCATGTTGCTACGTCTTGCCACATAGACCAAATCTGCTCTGCACTTGCTTGTGTACTAATTTCTTCACTATAGGTCCATTTAAACATAATAATCTCCCCTTTTTACAAAATCAGGTATCTTTAGTGACAAAGAGTAATATATCAATTACTTTTAAAACTACATAACGATAAGATATTTAATCTTCTTAATTGTCCTTAATAGGAATAGGAAATGATTAAATCAATAAGCGATATTAATAAAATAAACACACAAATATTCAGTATCAATGAATATTAATATTATTGTCTACCTTAAATAAAAATATCTGTTTTTAAGTCCATACAATAACAAAGAGAGAATTTACACACTATTTAAGATATCAACAGACTACATAGCTTAAAGCTTGCAACTGCTAATGAGAAGTTGATGATTAAGATATAGCTGAAAGAAATTAGACAAAAAAGATTATAATTATAGTCGTGAAATATATATTATATTGGAAAAAAACATTCATCTGTAATAAAGCTAATAATACACGATAGTTTGACAATGTGTTACACTTTTAATGTAGCTGAAATTAACAAATCAGCCCATAACTTACAAAAATGAGCAGCAATACATACTTCTATTCAGGTGTAATAGTATTACAACTCAAAGCAATTTTTTGCTGAATAGAAGATCAGATGACCTCTCTATATTCAAAGAGCGTATATCGTAAAAGGCACGCTCTTGAAGCTATCAAAAAACTTCAAAAAATAAGAGATCGAGACAAAAACATAATAAAAGTAAAATTCATCAATTCCTTTAACCTTAGAATCTTTTATTGATTTTCTGCTTTACCTTTAAAGAAACCATATAAAATGAAGGAAACTGTAAAGCAGTTTTTGTTCGTCCAACCGGATAAAAAAAGAACTTCCTCAAGATGTAAGCAATCGTAATTTATAAAGACGTATTGCTGTCTCACCATAAAAACGTTCATCATCGAGATAAAAAACGTCGGGTAAATGAATGATTGTATCTTTTTTTTCTTCAAGTATAAAGAGTGCATCCGCTTTTGCCCATCCCCCTCGCAAAGCTTCTACAAAAGCCCGTTCACCTAAACAACGGCTATAGGGAGGATCAGCAAAGATAACATCAAATGGAAGCATTGTTCCAATCTTACCAAGTTTGGTTGCATCACGACGCAAAATCCGTCCGATCGACTGTAATTCAAAGGCTTCGATATTTTTTTGAAGCAACCCGCGCCCCTCAACCGAGTTTTCAACAAAAACAGCAGCTTTTGCTCCACGTGAAAGGGCTTCAATACCTAAAGCACCAGTACCAGCAAACAGATCAAGGATGCGTTTATTTGTCCAAAACTGTACTTCACGGCTAGAAAGAATATTAAAAAGGCTTTCTCGCGTACGATCACTCGTTGGACGAATTGACTGATCAACAGGCGAAAACAAAACACGCCCAGCAAATTTACCGCCGATGATCCGCACGCGGACCTCCAAATCTCTTCAAAGTTTTTGCACCATCTTGATGTGATTTAGATTTTTTCAGAGCACCACTAAACGATTTTACCTTTTTCTTTCTCTCAAAAGAACACTCATCACGACCACCTCTTATCATTTTCTCTTTATCCTTAGAAAAGTGATCTTTCTTACCAAATACACGCGTCTCATCGTAAGATGTCTTGCCACGTTTTTGAATAAAACACTCCCCCTTCTCTTTCTTCAAGTGATTGTCTTTTAATTTTTCTTTGCCTCGATGAAATGATTTTCTACCAGCCAAATCGCTTTTACGATCATGAGATTTCTCCTCACTATAGGACAGCTTCCTCCGTGCACTTTGCGGACGTGCACCAGGAGCCATCCAAACATTTGCACGGCGAGAACGCGGTAGAAAACGCTCCGCTTTTTCTTCCTCATTTTTTCCTTTATTCTCATAAGGCTTTGTCCTTAACCGTGCGCGACCATGCTTAACAGAACGATCTCTCGTGCTGCGCCGTATCGCTCTTTCACTTGAGAAAACCCAACCATCATTGGCAACAGAAACATCCTTGTGTCTTTGCTTTTCTGCAACAACTGCAGAATTTGAAAAAGGTTTCAGAATAGGAGCATCAAAATCGGCATTGGCTTGCATAATCAAACGCTCTCCCAACTGATCTCGTAACATCCGCCCCTTTAACTCTTGTACGGCTCCTTCTTCTAAATCAGAGAGATGAAATGGGCCATAAGAGACACGGATTAAACGATTAACAGATAATCCCAATGCCCCTAACACATTCTTTATTTCACGATTTTTTCCTTCTCGCAAAGCGACAGAAAGCCATATATTAGACCCTTGTTCCCGTTCAATTGAAGCTTCAATCGAACCATAAAAAATACCATTAATTGCAATACCATTTTTAAGGTTATCCAGCGCGCTCTGCTTTACGCTTCCATGAGCACGAACACGATATTTGCGTACCCATCCCGTTACAGGAAGCTCTAATACGCGCGCTAAGCCACCATCATTGGTTAAGAGCAAAAGCCCTTCTGTGTTAATATCAAGCCTTCCAACAGAAAGAACGCGCGGCATTCCTTTCGGTAAATGACTAAATACTGTAGGTCTACCTTCCGGATCACGGTTCGTGGTGACAAGCCCTGCTGGTTTATGGTAAAGCCATAAACGCGTTCGTTCTATAGGAGGTAAAGGTTTGCCATCAACTTTAATAACATCAGAGCGGCTAACATTAAAAGCAGGCGTTGTCACAACTATACCATTCACAGAAACACGACCTGCAACAATCATCATTTCTGCATCTCGACGCGAGGCAACGCCCGCACGCGCTAACCTTTTAGCAATCCGTTCACTCTCATTATTTTCATTCATTTGCGTTTCAAACCAATTTTTCCCAGTACGTTCAGAAAATTATTCATATGCACCATACCGCTTATCCTGAAAGAGGAAGTAGCACAATCATTTATCATTTTCTATCCTTTAACAACAATAACGTATCCATTGACTTGCAGGTTTGTTTTAAACATTTAAAAAATAAAGGTATTCCTTCCATTTATTATAAAAGCATAATAAATTATCCATTTCATAGCATTCCTTATCGAGAAATCTTTAAATTCTCTATGCCGTCAATAGAAAGAACATTATGACTTTAACGCCTATGGAAATAGCCCTTTTGGAAGCGCAGTGGGCTGCAAAAAAAGATGAAGTTCCCGTAGGTGCTGTCATTACACATGGAAAAGCTATCATCGCACGTGCTGGTAATTTTATAAAATCTGCCTATGACCCGACAGGACACGCAGAAATGCGTGCAATCCGTATGGCTTGCGAAGTATTGCAAAATGAAAGGCTTTCTGATTGTGATCTTTACGTAACACTTGAACCTTGTGCCATGTGTGCTGCTGCCATTTCATTTGCACGCATACGACGTCTGTATTATGCAACAAATGATCCCAAAGGAGGAGCTATAGAAAATGGCCCACGTTTCTATCAGCAACCAACCTGTCACCACAAACCTGAAATTTATTCTGGTTTTAAAGAAACAGAAGCTGCTCAATTACTGAAAGATTTTTTTATACAAAAGCGATGCTAAAAACAATTCTTTATCCATAGCTTTCACTCTTTAGAAGCTATTCTATTCCTTAAAAAAGATGATTAATCCTTCTAATATAGCGAAAGCTCTTTTGAAGTATTTTCCTCTAACACTCTTTTAACACTGCATAGTACTTCTATTAGATTGATTCATTCATTTATAAAATAATTCATTATTTTATCTATAAAATATAAAGTCCAAAAGATCGTAGAATACGCTCATTTCAAATCTGTTTATAGCGAATCAATAAAAATCTCTTTTTTGCACATCACAAAGTGAATTATCTTCTGAATAAAAAACAATTTAGAAAAGACTAAAAATATCCTTTATAAAGATATTCAAATGCAAAGGCTAGTAAAAAATACAATGATGATACCCAGTGCTCCTTCATAAGCATAAAGATGGTTGTACACAATGAATTTTACGTTATATCCTCAAAACAAGCGACGCTGTGAAATGGGTTCGAAAACCTTGATAGATATTTCTTGTGAGGAAAACACAGCACCACTCTCTTGAAGCTATTGCCATATTGCTATTTCATGCAAATACTCCTCTACCGCAAAGGGAAAGCTCTGAGTGGACGAGGGACTTGGTCTTATAAGTAATAAGAAGAATATCTCACATATTTTAATATTTTTCCCTTTCCCTAGCGAGTAATAGGAGCAGTCTTTGCCGGTTGGCGATAACTTAAAGGCGGTTCCGTGAGATAGCGACGGTATTTTGGACTTCCAACTTGTGCTCTTTGACGACGTAAATATTCTTGCCGTTGTTTAGCCTTCAACTGTGAAGGATTTTCTGAACTAACGCCATTAACTGAAGATCCTTTGTGAGGAAAAGAAGGACTTTCTTGATGCTGTTTTGATGCTGCGCCTTTATTGACAGATCTATCTTGTTGTGGCACCGGCAAAAATTGACGTGCACTAGGACTTGGTATCACAAGTTCTGGGCGAGGTTTTATAACAATCTTACTGCTGTTATTTACTGGTGTTAATGAAGCAATATTAGCAACATCTTCAAAAAACTGTATCGAAACGGGTTTATTTGTCCCATAAGTGGGAGCAGATAAATTACATCCCGCTAAAACAAAGCATATACCTAAAATTCCTGTTGGAAATATTTTTACTTCATGTTTTCTCACTGCTTATTCCATTTCCCAAGTATATGGCTGATTAATATTCCCGCTATTTATGAGAGAATGGTCCATACACAAAATTTCCCCCCTGCAGATAAAACAACGGAATTTACTCCCTACCATAAAAAACGATATTCATCAATATGGGAAATCTCCTCGCGTTTCTTTTCCTTGATCTAAAACTTTAGATCTTGCCAAGAATTTTTAATTCTCGCAAAGCAGCTGCATCACGAGCAGAAACATCCGGATAAGCTGGATCACTCCCAACATCCTGTGTATAACGCCATGACCTAGCACATTTTTTCCCCAACGCCTTCTCTGGATATACACCAACACCTTCAACATCATTCAAAGTAAAAGCATCAGAAGGCATTGGATCCTGCACAATTGTGAGAGCACTGGTGATACAGATTTCTGCCATATCTACATTTTCTAATGCCTCTCGTAGAACAGGATTGGAAATAAAAACAATAGGAGCTGCTTCTAACGAGGATCCAATACGCTTATCAGCACGCTCAAGCTCTAAAGCTCCTGTCACAACTTTACGGACCTGCCGAATTTTTTTCCAACGCTCAGCCAAAGATTCGTTTTGCCATTCTTCTGGTACAAAACGAAATTGTTCCAAATGCACCGATTGGCTTTCTGGATAACGCTCTAACCAAGCCTCTTCCATTGTAAAAGGCAACATGGGAGCAAGCCATGTCACCATTCGCTCAAAAATCTCACGAACAACCTGCAAAGAGGCCTTCCGTTTTTGTGATGAAGGCGCATCGCAATAAAGAGAATCTTTGCGGATATCAAAATAAAATGCCGATAATTCAATGATTGAAAAATCTAATAATGCACGCATAATTTTTTTAAAATCAAATTCATCGTAAGCGTGATTAATCAATTGATCAAGTTCAAAAAGCCGATGTAATATAAATTTTTCAAGATCTGGTAGTGCACAATAAGGTATTTCTTCTCCTTCATCGTAGGCTAAAGTTCCAAGCATCCAACGAATTGCATTGCGTAGTTTACGATATGAATCCACATTGGTTTGAAGGATTTTTTTGCCTAAACGCTGATCTTCCCAATAATCAGTTGTCATGACCCAGAGACGAAAAATATCAGCTCCAGATGTTTTAATGATCTCTTGGGGAACCACCGTATTGCCTAAGGATTTAGACATTTTCTTACCATTCTCATCCAAAGTAAAACCATGTGTGATCACTGTCTTATAGGGAGAACAAGCACGCGTACCACAGCTTTCCAATAGAGAAGATTGGAACCATCCACGATGTTGATCTGAACCTTCAAAATAAACATCTGCAGGCCATTTTAAATCAGCCCGATCTTCCAATACAAAGCTATGACTTGCTCCAGAATCGAACCAAACATCAAGAATATCATAAACCTGGACCCAAGGCTCATGCGCACGATCCCCTAAAAAACGTTCACGAGCTCCTTCAGCAAACCATGCATCTGCCCCTTCTGCTGCAAAAGCCTGTAAAATACGTTCATTTACATGCTGATCTTTGAGAACAACACCATCCTCATTAGCAAAAATACAAATAGGAACGCCCCAAGAGCGTTGACGAGAAAGAACCCAATCAGGACGATCTGCTATCATAGAAGATAAACGGTTTTGTCCAGAAGACGGAACAAAACGCGTTTTTGAAACAGCTTCCAAAGCCCGACTGCGTAAAGTTGAACCATCCCCAAGATCTTTATCCATTGAAATAAACCATTGTGGTGTATTACGGAAAATGACCGGCTTTTTTGAACGCCAACTGTGAGGATAGGAATGCTTTAAACGACCACGTGCAAACAGCCTATCTGCTTTTATGAGAGCGTTAATAACCTCTTTATTGGCATCACCCATTTTGCCATGATCATCAATAACACGTGCAGGCCCCCCTTCACGATCCGGTCCCAAACCCGGAACATCTCTCGTATAGAAACCCGCATCATCAACAGGAAAGGGTATTGATGTATCAATCCCCGCTTGCTCTAATAAGAGCCTATAATCATTCCAAATTTCAAAGTCCTCACGCCCATGGCTTGGTGCTGTATGGACAAAACCTGTCCCCGCACTCTCTGTCACATGGGCGCCATCAAGCAGCGCAATCTTATAATTATACGCTCCAGCCAAACCTTTGAGCGGATGAGAAAGAACAAGAGCTTTCAATTCGTCAGCAGAAATAGCACGCAAACGTTTTAAAACAAGTTTGGCTTTTTCTGCACAGCTCATGGCTAGAGCGTCTGCAAAGAGAAGCTTTTCTCCCACTTGAGGACCAAAATCATTTTCAGCACTTTCAACTTCGTAAAGACCATAAGAAATTTGCGAAGAATAACTCACGGCGCGATTGCCTGGAATTGTCCATGGTGTTGTTGTCCAAATAACGACATAAGCACCATATAAATCATCAGAGCTTGCTTCAAAAATCGGAAACTTAACCCAAATCATCTCTGATTCATGATCATGATATTCAATCTCTGCCTCTGCCAAAGCTGTACGTTCCACAACAGACCACATCACCGGCTTAGAACCACGATAAATCTGATCTGACATCGCAAATTTTATCAATTCACTCGCAATGCGTGCTTCTGCTTGAAAAGCCATTGTGGTATAAGGCGCCTTAAAATCTCCCACGACACCAAGGCGTTTAAATTCTTCACTTTGAATGGTTACCCAATGTTGTGCAAATTCACGGCATTCTTGACGAAACTCATTAAGAGAAACCTCGTCCTTATTTTTCCCTTGTGCGCGATATTTTTCTTCAATTTTCCATTCAATTGGAAGCCCATGGCAATCCCAACCGGGGACATAATTTGCATTAAATCCCCGCATTTGAAATGAACGGACAACGACATCCTTTAGAACTTTGTTTAAAGCATGCCCGATATGAATATGGCCATTTGCATAAGGGGGGCCATCATGAAGAATATAAAATGGACGATCTTTTGCTTGTTGGCGCAATTGTGCATAAAGCCCTATATTTTCCCAATGCGCCATTAACTCAAGCTCTTTTTGCGGAAGCCCTGCACGCATAGGGAAATTTGTCTGTGGGAGATAAAGAGTTTTTGAATAATCTATTGTTTTATTTTTCACAGTCATTGTGAAATATTCCTGTCCACTTTTACGATTTCATTTTTGCATAACTTCCCTGAACTCTGCAACTCTGGTTTTTATCTATAGGGAAAGCCGAGCTTATCATTCGTTAAACAGCGATCAAGAAAATATATCATCACACTTTATGGGCTTTATCATGAAATTTGCAAAAAAAGAAACTAAAAAAATAAGCTTAAAAAAATAAAGGCTCCACCGATAGTGGAGCCTCTTTTAAAATTTACTCTTATAAAATAGATTAGAATTTATAAGCTACACCAACGCGAAAATCATTGGTTTTGTAGTTAATTTCAAATTTTTCCTTTGCAAATTTCTTTTTACCAAAATCGGAGTAACGGTATTCTGCACGCACAATCACATTATCCAACACAGAGAAATCAACGCCACCACCAAGAGTGTAACCAATCATGGTTTTAGTTTCATCGGTTAAGTTTCTAGAAGAAACAACGCTTCCATCCTCACCCTTAACAGATACTGATACAGTGTCTTGGAACTGCCCATAAGCAATACCACCCGCAAGATAAGGCATAAAGCGATCAGCAGCAAAACCAATACGTACCCGTGTAGCACCACCCCAATTCTGCTTGAAAGTATGATTTAAAGTTTCAACTTCATCTCCTTGTTCAAAACCAAGTTCAGAAGCCATCTTTTTTATTTGCTCTATACCATATACGCTGGAATCACTCTTATCCGCTGCTTGTTGACTTTGTACTCCATGAGGACGGAAAGTATGTGGGTTAGCACCATGTGAACCGTGTGGGTTAGCACTAGAGCCATGCCCACCTGGGTGAGACGCACCATGCGGATTAGAATGTCCACTACCATAGGCACTATGATGCCCCCCGTGTTGGGTTCCAGTTGTTCCGTTGGAAGCTCTTGTCTCTGACCCATTGGATGATCCTGATCTCGAGAGTACAAGAGTTCCGCTCGGCACTGTTCTTGCTGCTAACGATGATTGTCCTGATGTAGATTTTGTTGCCATAGATTGTTCCGATGAAACGGAAGATATTGGTTTAGATGTAACTGGTGATGCAACTGACTTTGAAGACGCTGCTGCTGCTCGCTGTCCTGTTGATACGGCTAGCGCTGCTGATTGTCCTTGAGCTGACTTTCCCGATGAGGACAATGACAACTGTCCTGATGATTGCTTCCCTGTGTCTGACCTCGCCGATGAAAGCGTTGACCGCTCTGGTGAGCTTACTTCTGTGGTAGAAGGTGTTGATTTAGGTGCAGATGGCGTTTTTGATGGTGGTGTTGAAACTCCCGATGCTCCTTCCACCATCACTTTTTTTTCTGTTTTTGTAGAATTAACATTGTTAGAACTGTCAGATGTAGCTAATTGATTTGATTGTCCAGTTTGTGCTTGAGTGGGCTGTGATGCAGCAGATTGTGTAGATGTAGGCTGTACTACTTCTGCTGATCTGCGTGACCTTCCCGCTGCATTTTTTACTATAACGTTATCAGCTGCACCTATAGTAATAGTCTTTGTGTGTTTTTTTCCAGACAGCATTAAATCCGTATCAACGCCAAAAATAAAGCTATCACCGAGATCAATATTAGACCCCGCATAAAAACCACCAGCAAAACCTGAAAGTTTAGGAGAGAATTCTTTATCCAGTGGAAAACTTTTTTCTTGACCGACAAGAGCCATATCAGCCTTGCTCGAAAAGCCACCAGCCTGAACACCTAAATAAAACCCCGTCCATGAAAAAGTGGGCGCAACAATAGTAGAAGAAGGAGCCGATGGTGTTGTCTGATGAGGAATCAGTACATCAGCAGCTAGCGCTGTGGATGCTGAAATTAAAGAAAAAATAGACGCTGTTATTAAACGTTTTGTATTCATAAAATCTCTCCAAATATCCAAAATGAAATGTATATAGAGCATCTTTTTTGAAAGATCTGTAGCAAAAATAACACACTCACAAAAAAATAAAGAAATTATGAAAATAAGGCTTCTTAACTATTTAATTTTGCACTTAATGAAAATTTATCAACTAAATCATACTAAAATTATGTGTCTTAAAGTTGGATCCATTTTCATTTAATTTTCGCATAACTGTTAATGATCATATTTTTTATAATTTTCTTTTATCGAAATCTCACTAACAGTATTCTGCAGACAACAGAATATTGCTTATCATTGAGAAATCAATGCCAGTGCAAATAGTAAAAAAACAATCATTGGCTTTTTTACCCAAGGACCATCAAAATTTCATCTATTTACTAACATGGTCTATCTTTGATGTTTTATTTGTATCTGAAATCACAAAAAACAAAAACGCAAAAAACGTGTCTGACTTTTTATGCTTGACGGCACTCCAGAAAATACTGGAATAACTGGCATCAAGAGAAATCATGCTCCCTGAAAGCTTGACATTCACTGTCCAATCGGAAAGCTGTTCATTCATGACAATAAATTGATTTATAATGATAATTTACTGTTTTATATGTTGAATGAGAATTTCAAATATCGTAAGATTTTCTTATCTTAAATCAATAAAAACTATTTTCTTGCACGTCAAAAGCGAGGCTGTAGTGGTGGGAAAAAAATATATAAGAAAAGGCTAAAAATGACTCTTATAAACCGTCTTAAGCAAGGTCTGGCAACATTGAGAGCTAGCAAATATAACGATGGTGCCGACTTATAAAACCATACAAAGGTTGTGCAAAAACACGACCATAGTCCAAACCAACATAAGGGCGACGTTTTCCCAAAAACTTTTTTAAGAACCCCGTTGTTGTTGTGCCACAGAATGGTACGCAGCATCAAATCATTCCGACTAAAAAAAACGTTATTACCAAAAAGCAAACTCTCACGCGTGCCACGAACATTGGAAGCCCCCAAAGATATCTGCTCTGTCGCTAATAAATTATGCGGTGAATATTGACCACTCAAAAGATTGCTCAATATGAAGTCAAAGCCCCTTACCTTAAAAGGCGTCATGACACTGATTGTACCGGTAAATTTGGCAAATTGAGGCTCTGCATCCCCCGCTCCTGGCGCATGTTTCTTGACTGAATGAAAAAAGGGAAGTCCTTGCAAATAACTGGCATCAAAAGTCCAAGTTCCCCCTAACATCTGGCGCGAATGCGAAATCCCAAAATTGGCAACACTATATTGACGACTCCCCACTTCAATCTTATTCCCAAGAAGGTAATTGTTGGTTCTTTTGTAGGAAAGCCCTAAATTCAAAGTTGTCAAGGAAACACTATCGCGGTGGAGAACCCTGCTTATACTGGCGTGTAACTCACTGGAATCCCCTGTCGTCTCAATATCTGTAAAATTGCCTTGGATAATGCTTTGGTAATTATAAACAGTGCCATTTAAACCAAAGGTCCAATAACCGTACGGAATACTTACACTTGCTGAAATGTTATTGCTGTGGCCCTCTTGCTTGCTTCCACCCCAATAATCTGTTTGACTCCGTTGATAACCAAAATCCCACGCATCATTCATCCCTAAAATATTTTCTAGCTTTAAACCCGCATGATAACGTGCATAACCCGTTGAGGATTGTCCTAAATTATCATGGGAAACAGTCACTTTGAAAGCTTTACCAGGTTGATTGCTAATATTCACAATGGTGCTCCCCTATTCACGCCCTGGTAAGAGTTCACTTTTAGCATGCCCTGAAATCAGCCTGTTGATTTGATCAAGCCCCTGTTCAATATCACGCATATTGAGAATATGCCCTTCCAAACCCGGAAAAGCACTCCACACAACATAATTGTAAGGAGAAGCCGGTGAACCATTGTAATAAATATCCGAAAGCTTCCCCTCAACAACAACAAACTTTAGCGTCTTACTGTTTTTGATGTCTTGATCAGGAATATAAAAACGCGCTGTGACATAGCCTTTATCTAAATAAACCTTGGTCAATTTCTTGATCAAGAGCTGAATATCGACAAGACCTATAATCTTCCAATATAAGGATCTGTTACCGCTGCTATGGAGCTCTTCTTTATATGCATGACCCCATCAACAACAATAGCATGAATGGTAAGGCAGTATCCACTCCCCAAAAGTGCTTCCTGCTTTCCTTCAGGAGGCGTTGTAATGCTTTTAGGCGTTAAGGCACGTGAATAAGAATATTTCTAATCTTATAAAAAGCAAAAATAAAAAAAATACACAAGCCATTTATAGAAAATTATAGCTATAAAAATTGATAGATAAAACTGACAAGAATAGAGGACATTTTTAAGCTATCGATTTGAAAAAAATATTTAAGAAATGCATAAGTTAATTGACAATAAACCAGCATAGTAACGGACTATATGTCATGTTTTCTAACACCCAGCAACTCTTATAGAGTGTTAATGGGAAATTTAAATAACAACAAGAATTTAGCTATGAAAACTATATCAAAAAAAACACTACAACTTCCTATAACATGGTAAATAAAACTGTACCTGTTAATAAACAAGAGTCTGCAAAAATACGAATTTACGAATAAAACCCTTACTTTTTATGGCATTACTTTACACCACTTTCGTGTCTTAAGTGATTTTGGTTATATCAAGGCTGATAATCTAGGTGGTTATATTGAAAAGAATAAAACTATCTTATGATGATAATTACTGAAAGTATGATTATGCTCGTGTTTATGATAATGTAAAAATACATCTTTATTCTAAATTCTGTGGTCAAGTTTACGGAAATCCTGAAGTCTATGCAAAGTTAAGATTTCTAGATATACCGAGATTTGTAGATTAACCTATATTTGCGAAAATACGAGAATCCCTGAAGACATCTCTCCTCTTTCTAAAAACAAAAATAATTTTTCAAGAACAAAAATGTGATTTACGTCATAGGGAAATTGCACATGAAATAAAAAACAATAATGATAAATTTATAATTGCTACTATAGCAAAAAATATGTTTTTTCTTATGACGAACTTCAAAAAACTATGATGAAAACTTATATTGGTAATAAAAGTGCCGAAAATATCTCTCTTGAAGAGGTTTGCTATTTTTTTTATTGCCAATGCCTATGATTTTAATCCTCTAACTAAAAAAAATCTACAAGCTCTCTCCCCAAAGCAGTGGCATGATCCCTTTCTTTTCTATCGACAGATGGGGTAAGAACATTAAATCTAAACTTGAGTTTGATCGCATAGCCTCTCTAAATTGACCAAAAGAAAGAGAGAACTCATCCTGATGTACAATAGGCAATATTTCATACCAAGTAATTAATAAGAGATGTATTATAGTTGGTATTGGTCGTCGTAAAAAACACCAGCAATAGCTAAAAACTTTCTGAAAGATCTTAATGGATTTTTTAATTGGTCAATTATTTATGAGCACTGTGTTATAAGTTTAAACGAAAAAACCTTGTTGTGGAAAAATAATATAACCATAAAAAATGGAGAATGATCCAAAATAAAACGCTGCATAGTTTCATTTCGTATAAGAAGTTGCAGGTTATAAATATAGATAAAATATTGATCTTACAGCGGAATTATTATCTCTTGTTTATGAGAAATTTTTAAGAAAATCTGAAGAATATCTTTTTACATCTACAAATAAAATATAGGATGTGTAATAATATAGTAATAGAAAAACTAGAGGCTCTGTCTATGACAGAACCTCTGAGAGGTTTATTTTATGTTTATAATATCATTTTTATGAAATTAGAATTTGTATGCAACACCAACACGGAAATCATTGGTTTTGTAATTGAACTCACGTGTATCGTTTGCGAATTTCTTTTTACCAAAATCGGAGTAACGGTATTCAGCACGCAACAGAATATTGTCTGTCATTGCAAAGTCAACGCCACCACCAATAGTGAAACCAACCATTGTCTTCGTGTCATCAGCCCAAGTACCACCCGTCAAATCTATAGTTTGCTTATTTACTTCTGGTAACTCTTCACCCCCATCAGCTTTCTGCTCAACTTTAGCTCTCTCTCCTTTTCCAGCAACGGATTGAATACCCTGCACTTGCGCATAGGCAATACCTCCAGCAACATAAGGCATAATGCGGTCAACCGCTGCAAAACCGATACGAACGCGGGTAGCCCCAGACCATTTTTCTTTGTAACTGTGCGTTTCCGTTACTTGGTCATCCTCTATAAAATTTTGCTGTCCTGTTAGTTCAACCTTAGCTTTTTTAAGGGCATCATTAAAAAATGTTGCATCTTTTTCAGTAAGAGTCGATTCACGAGCTGTTTTTGATTCTCCACGGTCTGCCCAAACAGCATCGGTTTCAACACCAAGAATAAGACCATTTCCAAGGTCTACGTTAGATCCTGCATAAATACCTCCCATGAAACCAGAAGGACTTGGTGTATTATCTTTTTTGAAAAGCTCTTTGTCTTCTCCTGGAATAGTTACTTTGGTTTTACTCGAAAAATTGCCAATTTGACCACCCAGATAAAAACCTGTCCAAGAGAATGATGGGGCTGTAACCACTGCTGGTGCAACTTCATAAGGAATCATAACATCAGCTGCATTTGCTGCAGAAACTGAAATCAACGTGACAACAGAAGTTGCCATTAAAAATCTTATATTCATAATTTTGCTCCTAAATTAACTATAAATGATCTTACAAAGTTACAGAGCAAAAAGCTGTAGTAAAAATATCACAATTATAAATAAAAAGCCCAGAAAACAGCGGTTTTATTAAAGGTAAAAACTTCTTGGAAATTTAATTTTTTATTAATACTTTGTATTCATAATTGCTCTTTTGACGAAATTAGAACTTGTAAGAACTCCAACACGGAAGTCATGGGCTTTGTCGCCTAGTTTCGGATAATTTTTTACAAATTGCTTCTTACCAAAATCTAAGTGACAATTTGTATATGTAGCGAGACATTGTTTGTCATTGTGCAGTTAATGCCACCGCCTATAATGTTGTAACAAACTATCGTCATCGTTTCAGTGATTCATATTCTGCTTTAAAGACAGTATAGACTAATCCTGTCTAAAAATATTCCTGTGACTCATGGAAAGATGCCTCCTAAGTCGAGGTAACTCTAGAGGTAAGCTCTACTCAAGAATATTCATCTCCACATAAATACCTCATGTGGGAAGTTTTATATGCGCCTATCGCCTTCAATGATAGGACTTTATAATATAATAAAATAAAGGCCTCGTTAAACGAGACCTTTATATTTCTTGTATTAATTACGTTATTTACGAAATTAGAACTTGTATGCAACACCTACGCGGAAATCGTTGGTTTTGTATTGAAGTTCAGCTGTGTCTTTAAAGTATTTCTTTTTACCATAGTCTGAGTAACGGTATTCCGCACGTAACAGAACATTGTCTGTCATTGCGAAGTCAACACCAGCACCAAGGGTGAAACCAACGAGAGTCTTTGTTTCATCATATACGTTACCAGAAGCAATAAGCTTACCACCATTGTTCTCTGCAGGCAACAATCTATCTTTTTTCACTTCAAGTGCTGTGATGCCTTGCATCTGCGTATAGGCAACACCACCAGCGATATAAGGCATGATACGATCAGCAGCAAAACCAATGCGAACACGGGTCGCTCCAGACCACTTTTCTTTCATAGTAATACTTTCGACGTATTCATCCCCATTTGCAACTTTTAGACCATCTTTCCTTTCGATCTTAGCATCATCAAGGAGTTGATTAATCGTGTCAAGATCTTTATTAAGTCCAGTTCCAATATACTTTGTAAGGGAGTTAATTGTATCTTTTTTACCAATAAAAGAGACATCTGTATCCAAGCCGAAGATCACACCATTGCCGAGATCAACATTGTAACCTGTGTATAGGCCGCCGAGCATACCGGAAAGCTTAAGATCGTGATAACCTAAAGTGCTAGAGCCTTTGTCAGTTTTCATTGAACGACTACCAATCTGGGCACCAAGATAAAAGCCTGTCCAAGAATAGGCAGGGGCTGCTGTAATCACTGCTGGGGCTGTTTCACGAGGGATGATAACATCAGCAGCTTGTGCTGCAGAAGCTGCAGCTATAGCGATAACAGAAGTTGTTACTAAAGATTTTATATTCATAAACTTTGCTCCTAATTTATTATGAGCACAGTGCTACAAGATAACACGGAGAAAAGCTGTAGTAAAAATGACACAGTCACAGGAAATGGAGAGTTTGCCGAAGATACAATCACTTCATAATTTTGTTTTGTACGGGAAATTATAAACTGTGAATATAAATAACTTATTGATTTTAAATATATTTTTTGTTTTTTTGTTTATAAATTTTTTTAAATAAAACCCTAATAATCCTTTTTCATATCTACGATAAAATATGGAATATGTGATAATATAGCAACATTAAAATGATAGAGGCTCTCTCCTTGACAGAGCCTCTTTGTTATTTAACTGATCATCTGTTAGAATTTGTAAGCAACACCAACACGAAAATCATTGGTTTTGTAAGAAGTCTCATATTTATCATTTGAGAATTTCTTTTTACCAAAATCGGAGTAACGATATTCCGCACGGACAATAATATTATTGGTCATGGCTAAATCAACACCAGCCCCAAGGGTGTAACCAACAAGGGTCTTTGTCTCATCAGACAGAGTACCAGAAGCTATAACTTTACCTGAATCTTTATCTGTTATTGAAATCGATGCAGTATCTTGAAGCTGTGTATAGGCAATACCACCAGCAACATAAGGCATAATACGGTCAGCCGCAAAACCAATACGCACCCGCGTTGCACCAGCCCACTTTTCTTTAAAAGTGAAGCTGTGTGTTCGTTTAACACCTGCTTTAAGTGCATTTTCACCAATATTAATTGCAGCGTCTTTTAACATCTTGTTAATATAGTTGATATGACCTGGTACAATGACATATGTTTTTCCTGTCTTTGTGTCATCTTTATTAGACCACATGATATCTGTATCGACACCTAAAATAAGGCCGTTGCCGAGATCAATATTGGAACCTCCGTAAAGACCACCCATAAAACCAGATAGTTTAGGCAAATAATCATCACTTACTGGAATCTTTTGTCCTTTAGCGAGAATATCCATCTTCGTTTTACCCGAAAAACCACCAATCTGCCCACCAATGTAAAAACCTGTCCAAGAAAAAGTTGGAGCAACAATAACGGGAGCAACCGGTGTTGGATTTGGGGGAACAATAACATCTGCTGCTTGCGCCGCTGAAACTGAAACAAAAGCGAAAGCAGAAGCTGTTATTAACCATTTTATATTCATATTTTCTCTCCATAGCTGAATATTTATTTGAACACGTCATTCCATATAGAGCTCAAACTTCAGATATCTGTAGCAAAAATGATACACTCATAAAAAAAACAAAAATCCAATCAAAGTGCTCTTAATTACTTGATCTGTCGTCAATGAGAATGAAACGATGCCCATGCATAAATGCGTTCCTCTCGCTAAATTTTTTCTTCTTTATGAACTTTTCAAAAAAACTATGTCATCACCGTAGAAAGCATGTGCTATTGTCTATGGAAGGATCGCCTCTTGATTATAATGAAAAAATTATCTTTTCTTCTGTAATATTGAAGATGCTCTCATCTTCAATCATTTTATTGAAAGTAACCCAAATTACCCACCTCCATACTAGAAACGAGCACATGTGTGTGTAAAATTATTTCAGAAAAATTAAAAATGGCTTCTTATGAGAGTTCTTAATATCAAGGACAGCGAAAAAACTATTACGATCTTGAGAATAAGCCAAATGCAACTGAGCCATTAAATTCATACAGATAAATTTATAGAAACAATGTATTTAGTTCATTATTTACAAGACAAAAGGCGCATAGCTCTTTGAGAGTTTTTTTATTATATAGGATGTATACGCACATAAACAAAGTTTCGAATAGTTCATGGATTGCAATAAGATCACATTTAATTTACCCGCTCTTTGTTTTTGCTTTAAGCATTTATTGTTTTTGAAAGATTGGCCATTTTTTATCTCAACCCCATAGAAATTCTTTTTTCAAAACTTCAGCCTTCTTTGTCTACGCTCAATTTCATACTCTTTATAAACTAATTGAAAAAAAAGACTCATAACAAACAACCGGTATGATAAATATTGAAACTTGTATAAAAACTCTCCCTAAAGCTGAAAAAATAAGAATTTTTTCTTAAAGTTTTTAAACAAAACCTTGCTTTAAAAATCATGAATTTGATAGAAAAGCTCTTTGATATTTTAAATCAGAGATCAATAAAGAATATTTTATCTATAATTGAAACCTGCCAATAAAAATCAAAAGTTTAACATTAAAATAAAGTTTTTTACACTTCACTACAGGACTCCTCCTCGATTTTGAGGAAAAATCTTCTTCAGATTCTATCTGCAACAACCTAGATTCTTGCCAAACGCGGGCTTGCCTTGGTTTCCCGCTCATGTGATTTACTTAACTCAAGGGCGTATGGACCACATCTGGACCAAATCCTATTTCTTAATCCACCTCGTATCCTAAAAACACTTAGATAAAGGAGATTTATATGCCTTTATATAACCAAACTTCAAATGAGAGAATTTGCGACATACATAATAGAGTAATCCAAAATCTCCACGTTATATAATTCAATGAAATTTATAACGAGCCAGCGCCATTCTCCACTGTATTCTTTCACCAAAACCTCCCTACCCTTATCTTTTCCAAACAGCACCATTCATTACCCGCAGATAATCATGATCCCTTCGCAAATAAATAACTCCCCCCTGTTTTAAAGTGATAAAAAATATCTCCTTTATTCAATTCCCAGACATAGACTCTCTGCTGTTGCTTTCTTACTTTTTAATAACTCATTGGACTTCGTGCGAATAAGTTTGGTCGTTTGCCTTTTCCTGATCCTTTTTTAGGTTTTTGAAACTTTTTTTTACCAGAATGTGACACAGGTACTAACTTCTCTGCTGTTATGAATTGGCTGTTATTTATGCAAGAAAGTTCCATTTGAACAACTTCAGATAAGATCTTGCTCAACTGTTCTCTAAAAAAAAGATCTTTAGGAAGAACAACAGCAGATATGCTCTCTATAAACTTGTGAGAAGGCAAAAGGCCCGCCCCTTGAGCAAAAGAGATTGAAGAAAAAGTAGCAAAAGTTGTAAT
The DNA here is from genome assembly GCF_028618425.1 of Bartonella sp. ML70XJBT. NCBI lineage: Bacteria > Pseudomonadati > Pseudomonadota > Alphaproteobacteria > Hyphomicrobiales > Bartonellaceae > Bartonella > Bartonella sp. ML70XJBT. The sequence goes on along the minus strand of NZ_JAQISX010000003.1, from coordinate 95,862 downwards.
AAAATATTTTATGTTCATAAATTTGACCTCGTAGAAATATCCATAATGGATTTTATCTAGTGTCTTCATTGCTAATTTCCAGAAAAAATAGTACGTTTATAGATAAAAAGTAAGAATTCTGAAAAAACAAAGCGTTGGGGCATTTTAATTTTAAAATAAATGTAAACTACCCTGCGTGGTCAACATATAAAACACTTGTTTGGCAATGAATAAAAGCACAAAGTGTCGTCTGTGAGACAATAAAGGTCACAAGTGTTATTCAACATATTAATTTATAAGTATAATTTATCATTCCCGCTATTGAATGAGTGCTCTCAGTATCACAGGTTTATCTCATTTCAAACTTGTTCATGGTACAATTAAGCTAAATTATCCGCCTCCATATCATAAATGAAGTTGATATATGGATAAAACTCTTGAAAAAGGTGCTTTTTCTTATGAATCTCTTTAAACGCAAAAGTGATTACATTTTGACTTGAACAAAAACATGCTTTTGCTAACTTATTTCTAGATATCATTCTTTGTATTGTTCAGTATGATCGTGGTCAATTTTTATATCTTAAGCCTATAACGTTTTGATTTATAATGATAATATGTCGTTATCTATATTGAATTAGCCCCCCAAATATCATAAAATTCTCTTATGTTAAATTAACCGAAACCATTTATTTGCACATTACAAGTGGGCACGCTTACATGGAGTGAAACTGTACAATAAAAAACGCCTCTTATGAATTGTACCAAGGGTTGTAACAAAATTGGGTGTTGGCAAAATATGTGATGGTAGCGGCTCTTGACTCCATAAGCGTAAAAATGGTGATGCTCAATAGATTTTAGATAATATGAGAAGCTTTATCGTTATATCATTCATGAACGCCGCCGTGTCATGGGCTTGGATGTCTTAAGAAAGCTTTCTTTAAAAAAGCACGTGAATGAGTACGCCAAATATATTCCGTTTAGGATGTTTTATTTTGCTTGAGGGGCGTGACTCCGCTAAAGAATGTGAAAAATAAAAGTGTGAAACAATGCGTAATCTGCATTCCTTAATAGATATTGCTGTAAATACTTTTGAAAGACGTAAAATAGAATTAGTGATGATAAGAATGAGGATTGTTTTTTACACTGATGTCTTTATATTCTTCCCCAATTAAGCTGTATAGCGGTTTCAGAGATTTAAGCCTCTAACCTACTATAATTCCTAGTCTCTCTTCAAAATTACTTTTATTGCCTAAACTTCAAATCAAAGAGAACTTATGTTATAATTGTTATCTGAAAAAATGAGAAAAAAAGGACAAAATGCCGACAATATCGGCATTTCGTCCTCTTGCATCAATAATTTACTTCATTAAAAGCTAATTTTTAAAGTTAGCTATGGGCAAAAATATCAACTTCCGCCCATCCTAAAAGGTCAAGCTTAGCTCTCATAGGCAAAAATTGAAAGCACGCCTTGGCAACATTTTCTCGCTCTTCGCGTCTTAAACGTTCTTCAAATATAACCTTTAAACGATGCAAGTATAACACATCCGATGCAGCATATTCAATTTGTGCCTGTGATAACGTTTCTGCCGCCCAATCCGAAGATTGTTGCTGTTTAGAAATATTCACATTCAGCATTTCATTACAAATTTCTTTCAAGCCATGACGATCCGTATAGGTACGTGTGAGCTTTGAAGCGATCTTTGTACAAAAAACAGCCTCTGGCATAACACCAAATGTATGCGCTAAAATAGCAAGATCAAAACGCCCGAAATGGAATATTTTGGTGACGGCGTTATCTTTAAGAAGCTTGACCAAATTGGGAGCACTCTTTTGTCCTTTAGCAATTTGTACAATATCAGCAGTCCCATCTCCAGAAGAAATCTGAACAACACACAAACGATCACGATGTGGTTGTAATCCTAAAGTCTCAGTATCAATCGCAATGGCATCAGTTTTATAATTATCTAGGTTTGGCAAATCACCTTGATGGACGCGAATCTCAGCCATTCACCCTCCTCTTTGCTAAAGCGGTAAGAATACGCGCCCAAGACCTCTGCCCCTTATGGAACGATTTTAGATTATACTTTTCATTAGGCGAATGAATACGGTCATCAGCCAATCCAAAACCAACCAAAAGAGTTTCCATGCCGAGAATTGACCGAAAATCGGCAACAATTGGAATCGACCCCCCCATGGCTGTCAAGACAGCAGGAACTTCCCACTCTTGTGATAAAGCATCCTTCGCCTCCTTGATAAAAGATGAATCTTCAGACAACTGAAGTGCTGGAGAAGAACCATGATTCTTAAATTCAACCGTACAATCAGCAGGAATTGAGCTCCGTACATAATCACGCAGCGCTTGGCGTATTTTCGCTGGATCTTGCTTATGGACTAAACGACATGATACTTTTGCACTCGCTTGAGAGGCAATAACCGTTTTCATCCCTTCCCCTTCATAGCCCCCACTAATACCATTAAATTCCATGGTAGGACGTGCCCACACAAGCTCTAAAATGCTCCGTCCTTTTTCACCTGCTGGAATGGAAAGACCGATAGGACCAAGCAAATTTTCAGCAGTACAATTAAGTGCATTCCATGATTGTAAAATATGTGGAGGTGTTTCTTCTACACCATCATAAAAACCAGGAAGCGTCACCTTATTATTTTCATCGTGAAGTCCTGCCAAAACTTTAGTTAAAATACGAATGGGATTGGCTGCTACACCCCCAAAATAACCAGAATGCAAATCACGATTAGCTGCCGTGATAATAATCTCTTCCGCCATAATTCCCCGAAGAGAAAGAGCAATAGATGGTGTATCCGCATCCCACATCGAGGTATCACAAACCAGTGCATAATCTGCCTTAAGCTCCTCTTTATTTTCTTTCAAAAAAGGAACAAGAGAAGGAGACGCACACTCTTCCTCACCTTCACATAAAATAGTTACTTTAACAGGAAGCTGCCCTGTTTCTTTCTTATATGCACGACACGCTTCAATAAATGTCATCAACTGACCTTTGTCATCTGAAGCGCCGCGAGCACAAATAACTTTCTCTCCATCTCTCTCTTTTAAAGAAGGTGTAAATGGATCATCCTCCCATAAACTCAAGGGATCAACAGGTTGAACATCATAATGTCCGTAAAACAATACATGTAAACAATCCTCTGAAGGTCCTGGATGATGCCCAACAACCATTGGATGACCCGGTGTATCACGCCGAGAAGCCTCAAAACCAATGCTTTTTAAATCCTCTACTAACCAATCAGCTGCTTGACGACATGCATCCTTATAAGCCGAGTCTGTAGAGATCGATTGAAAACGTAAAAGAGAAAAAAGGCGTTCAAGGCTCTTTTCTATATTTCCATCAAGATGTGTTAGTACTTTATTCAGCATAAAAAAACCTCTCAAGCCTCATATATTTATATACCTCATATATTTATATAATTGTAAGAACCTGACTTTAAGCCTCTTGTAGGATTTTGCAAGATATCTTATTCATTTTTGACACTGTGAGCAGTAAAAACTTGAACGCCCAGCCTGTAAAATACGTAATATAGGCGTTCCGCATTCCAAACATTCCTTACCTTCTCGTCCATAAACTGAAAAAGTATGTTGAAAATAACCAAGGGAACCATCTATATGCACATAATCACGCAAAGAAGAACCACCAGATAAAATAGCTTCAGAAATCACATTTCGTATATTTTGTGCTAAAGAATCTGCAAGCTCACGTGCATATACCGTTTTTGATGCTAATGTAAATGCACCACGCTGTGGAGACAAACGACTCCGCCAAAGTGCCTCGCAAACATAAATATTTCCAAGCCCCGCAACGATAGACTGATCAAGTAAAACACCCTTGAGAGACATTTTTTTATTAACAAAAGCCTTTTGTAAGTAGCAACCAGAAAATGCATCGCTCATAGGTTCAAGCCCTAGCTTATTCAAAAGCGGATGTTTATAAAGCTTGTCCGTATCAACTAAAAGCATAAACCCAAAGCGACGCACATCATTATAAATAAGTTGGTAAACTTCATCATTCCTTGTCTGAATATCCATAATAAAATGATCATGCTTAACCAATTTATTGGTCGTTGAAAAAGTTTTTCTTAAAAGATCATTCTCTATACGCCATGACCCCGACATTCCTAAATGGCTTAAAATCGTTTCATCCTGAGAAAGATGAAATAATAAATATTTCGCACGCCGACCAAGTTCTAAAATTTTTTTACCAATAAGCCGTTCAGAAAAAGCCTCAGGAAAAGGAAAACGCAAATCTCTTCGATTAAGTTTGACAGATACTATCTTTGCATCAGTGACAACAGACTTAAGTCCACGACGAACCGTCTCTACTTCAGGAAGCTCTGGCATCACTCCTCTTTAATAATTATGCACTTTCCAGTCGTATCACTGATCAATTGATCTTTCTCACATCCTCAAAGAATAAAAATTTTAATCTCATCTGTTCTGTAAATAACCATGATCCTTGTTGAGTAAACTTATTTGGCTTCATACTCATGTAACTCATTTAACGAAAGGTTTTACACGATTAAGCCCTATCTTGAATATTCATTCACGTACTCTAGAAATACTTGCCCTGTCAAGGAAACTTATCAACCTCAAATGACGTGTTTTACTTTTACAGCATAATAAAATTAAGCCCATTCACCCTTACGAAATATAGGAACTCTTACACCATCCTGCGTAATACCATCTATGTCAATTTCACCAGAACCAATCATCCAGTCAATATGAATAACACTTTTATTACCACCACGCGCTGCAATCTCTTCTGATGTTAATGATGCTCCATCTAAAAAGCATTTGGAATAACACTGTCCTAAAGCAATGTGACAAGCTGCATTTTCATCAAATAAGGTATTATAAAAAAGAAGCTCACTCTTAGAAATTGGTGAAGAATGAGGCACAAGAGCAACCTCGCCCAACCGGCTTGCACCCTCATCACTTTGCAAAACCTGTTGTAAAACTGCCTCGCCTGTTGATGCGTGAGCCTCAACAATGCGCCCTGTTTCAAAACGTACTTCAATATTATCAATCAGTGTTCCTTGATAGGAAAGAGGCTTTGTTGAGCGAACAAACCCTTCAACCCTATGAGCATGAGGAGTCGTGAAAACTTCTTCTGTCGGAATATTAGGATTACAAACAACACCATTTTTTGCAACGGATGCCCCCCCATGCCATTCATGATCATCTGCCAAACCAACTGTTAAATCAGTCCCTGGTCCTGTAAAGTGCAAAGCAGAAAAACGCTGTTCATTAAGCCAAGATGACCGTTTCTTCAAATTTGCGTTATGAACAGTCCACGCATGCACCGGATCTTCTCCTGTAACACGTGAAGCAGAAAAAATTGCATCAGCTAATTTTTTAATCGCCTCATTAAGCGGTAAAGAAGGAAACATTGCCTCAGCCCACCCTGCTGTTGGATAAGCGACAATCGACCAATTGATAGCAAAATTCGATATTTTCTTGAGTGCCGGCTGATAAGCCACTGAAGTGGCTTTATTTAATCGCGCAACTTTATCAAAATCTTGATTGGAAAGGAGTAACGGATTATCACCAACAATCGCTAAACGTGCGGCCCCATTTTCAAAAGCCTTCGCCATTCCCTCATAGAGCCAAGAAGGGGCACAATCAAAACTAGCCGTATGGGCATTTTCAAAACGTGTAAGCGATAACACATCATCACTAAAAATTGGTGTAATGACACCAACACCAACTTTATAAGCATGATATGCAATACGCCGAACAAGAGGTAATGCTGAAACTGGAGCAGTCAAAACAAGATCCTGCCCCTCTTGTAAATTTAACCCCACTTTTACCGTAACTTCTGCAAGACGATTAAGCATTTCAGGCGAAATTGTCTCATGAATATCAAAATACATTACCTACACCCTTCTTTAAATAAAATGTATTCTTACGCTACCATATTTTAAATTATTTTTCTCGATCCTTTCAATTCTTTCTCTACGTCTATTTATGCGTATCACTCTTACTAAAGAATTTACTTAATTCATAAACCGCAATGGGGTGTAAGACTCTTCTTCGGTTGCGCAAAAACTTACCAGTTTCTGTGTCGTTTTTCTAACATTGCAACAATTGCATTTAACTGATCTGATGAAGGCAACGTCATAATTGTTTTATTTTCCTCTTTCCTCGCTAGAGGTCTAGGCGCATAAGCTGGAATGGGAACTTTATCAAGCTGGATCATAGCAAAAGACATAGGCTGTACCGTCTTAGACTGTGCTACTGCTGTTGAAGGAGATGTACTTTTTTCTGCCTTTACTCCCTTACTTTCTAAGCCTTCATCGATAAAGCTTGGTGCATAACCAGAACGTTCCTGAGCAAAGGCATAAGCAACATCATAAGGACGGTTATCCGTAGGAACTTGAAGTGATCCATCGCGGGATCGCTTTTCATAAAAAGCATTCCCCCCTGCAACATGAACATAATGCATGTTTCTATAAGGAAAAGACAAACCAGCGGTATGAAAAAACTTAGCGTGTTTAACCTTCTTATCTCGTTCACCGCGTAAAACTGCATCAGCAGCTTCTCTTACACGAGCAACAGATGCTTTCTCCGTCATAGGACGCGTTAAAACACCAGGGGCAAATTGCTTATATTGGCCAACAACACCACAAATTGTCTTAGGATAAGCGGTTGAATTAACACGATTCATAACAACCGTCCCAACGGCAATCATTCCTTCACGACTTGAGCGGTTTGATTCAAAATACATCGCACGCATAAGGCATTGGCGCTCTGTCAATGGATACGTAACTGTTTTTGTCTTCTTACTATTTACTTTTCCAGCATCTAAATGACTTGTAGCACACCCCACAACAACCAAGGGTGCTACGCAACAGGTAACAAAAACATTCCAACGATTTTTTTTCATCTTAGGTAACACATTCCTATAATCTCTTAGCTATTCAAATTTTGAAATGAGCTTTAAATGTATCTCTCAATAAAGTATACAACTAATTGTTACCACACAGTAAAATTTTAATACAAATGGTAATCAAAAACTATCTATGCGAAATAAAAAATAAAATACTCTTAATTTATAGATCAATATTGTCACTCCTCACAGCACAATATAGGCTTATATAACCCAGATGTTTCAATCGCAATAAAATAATATGACCGCTCATTCTAAACACGAAAAAGATTTGGATATCAAAACTCTTTGCATCAATATTGAAAAAATAATACAGATACCCCCTTTAATATAAATTAAAAAAAACAATCAAAAAAAATCCCCCCCATAATCCAGATGATGGTATCATCCAATATACAAAAATGTCAAATTAAGAGTTAACAATTTGCCATGTTAGCCTAAAAAACTCTTTGGTACTTCTATGTGTTTTTTCATCATATGGTTATTATGTCCTTTTATGTTCTTTCTAAAGCTTCTGTATTGTAAGAAAATTGCTCACTGTATCTACAAGCGAATTTTAAAAAAGCGAATTTAAAAAATCTCAGAAAAATTTAATCTCTTTTCTTCTCACCTACACCAACTTTATACGTAAGGTCATCGCGAGGACGATCAGAAGACATATGATAACCCGTTATGATATAATGCAACATTTCAGCAATATTGGTAACATGATCACCAATTCGTTCAATATTCTTTAAACAAAACAGTAAGTGCGTACAAACCGTAATATTGCGCATATCTTCCATCATATATGTCAAAAGTTCACGAAAAAGAGAAGTATACAAAGCATCAATCTTCTCATCACGCTCACGCACAGCGTCAACACGCTCTAATCGACGACTCGTATAAGCATCTAAGACTTCTTTTAATTGATTGAGAGCTAAAGCTGTAATTGTTTCAAGCCCATGATAAAAGGAGGTGGACTGACGTATTTCTGAAAGGGCAACAGTCCTTTTAGCAATGTTTTTAGCCATATCCCCAATCCGCTCAAGATCAGAAGAAATACGAATGGCTCCAATAATTTCACGCAAATCTACAGCCATCGGTTGACGCTTGCAAATAATAGCAACTGCTTTTTCATCAATATCACGTTCTGCTTCATCTAAAAACAAATCATCAGCAATCACTGCTGTTGCAAGTTGAAGATCACTACAGACAACCGATGCAACAGAACGTTCAATCATTCTTTCCGCATGGTGCCCCATTTCTGTAATTCTTGCTTTTAGATATTTTAGCTCTGCATCATAAGAACGAACGGTATGGTTCATAGACATATCTTACTCTCCTCAATTCACCTATCCAAAACGCCCCGTAATATAATCTTGCGTCCGTTGTTCTTTTGGTGAAGTGAAGATTATTTCAGTTGCACCAACTTCGACCAAATGCCCTAAATGAAACATGGCCGTATATTGAGAAACACGTGCTGCCTGTTGCATGGAATGTGTTACGATAACAATTGTATAATTTTGCCGTAACGCATCGATAAGCTCTTCAATCCGAGCCGTCGCAATGGGGTCGAGAGCTGAACAGGGTTCGTCCATCAGAATAACTTCAGGACTAACCGCAATGGCACGCGCAATACACAGACGCTGTTGTTGTCCTCCCGATAAACTTGTTCCAAGATCATGAAGACGGTCTTTTACTTCTTCAAATAAACCAGCCTGCCTCAAACTCTTTTCAACCACATCATGCAATTCAGAACGTGTTTTTACCAAACCATGAATACGCGGACCATAGGCAACATTTTCAAATATAGATTTTGGAAAAGGACTAGGCTTTTGAAAAACCATTCCAACACGGGCCCGTAATTCTACAACATCAATTCTCTGGTCATAAATATTCTCTCCATCTAAAGTGATAAGACCCGTTATTTTAGCCCTTTCAATCGTATCATTCATACGGTTAAAACAACGCAAAAAAGTCGATTTTCCACATCCTGAGGGACCAATCAAAGCTGTGACTTGATGTTCAGGAATATCAAGGGTAATACCATGAAGTGCTTCTTTGTCCCCATAAGAAACCTTCACATCCTGACCACGCATTTTAATCTTCATGACAAAAACTTACCTTACAAAAATCTTATCAAAGTTGTTATTTTATTTAAATTACTGGCGGCGTTCAAACCGTCGACGTAAAAAAACCGCAGAAATATTCATGATCGCAAGAAAAATCATTAAGACAATAATAGCCCCCGATGTCTTTTCAACAAAAGCGCGCTCTGCTTCACCCGCCCACATAAAAATTTGAACAGGTAAAGCTGTTGCCGGATCCATGGGAGTTGTAGGAATATTCACAACAAAAGCAACCATTCCAATCAAAAGCAAAGGTGCTGTTTCACCCAAAGCCTGAGCGACTCCAATAATCGTACCAGTCAAAATACCAGGCGCTGCTAAAGGAACAACATGATGAAAAATCATTTGTGTTTTTGATGCCCCTAACCCTAAAGCTGCCGCACGAATAGAGAGAGGAACAGCCCGCAAAGCAGAACGTGTTGCAATAATGATCGTGGGAAGAGTCATGAGCGCTAAAACAAGACCACCAACAAAAGAAGCTGAACGTGGTAATCCTAAAAAATTAACAAAAACCGCAAGTCCTAAAAGACCAAAAACAATCGAAGGAACAGCAGCAAGATTATTGATATTAACCTCAATAAAATCTGTAAATTTATTTTTGCGTGCATATTCTTCTAAATAAAGAGCCGTTGCTATGCCTATCGGCAGTGAAACCAATAAAACAACGCCTATCATATAAAGAGATCCAATGATAGCAACACCTAATCCCGCAGTCTCAGGACGACTTGAAGCACCAAATGTAAAAAAAACAATATTAAATGTCTTATAAAGCGTACCATCATGCGCTAAGCGCTTTATCCATTCTACTTGTCGATTAGAAACTTTTCGGTTTTTTTCTGCTACATGCAGATCAATCTGCCCTTTATAAGCAGAATCAATATCCGCAGCTGCCAAAACTTTGATTTTTTGTATTGTGCCAATCAGTTTTGGATTTTTTGTCACCATTTCACGCAGTTGAACACGTACACCATTTGAAAACATACGGTTAATGTCCCGCAGAGAAGCATGATCATTTTGATTAACACCGAGTTTTTTTGCTAAAGCATTGCGTACAAGAAGCGGATAATTTGCTGTTATGAGAACTTGTGGCTTTTTTTGACGTTGACTACTCGGATCAATAATCTTTTCATCCAAATAAATCGATAATGTCATTTCACTTTGAAAAAAAGCTGTATAGCCTTGACTCATAATCGACCATAAAAGTGCAAATAAAAAAAACAGACCAATAAAAATAGAAATCAAACCATAGGCACGAAAACGACGTTCAGCCCTATACCGACGCTTAAGACTAATATTACGACGAGGAAAAAAATCTTCATTCATTCATATTGTTCCCGATATCTACGCACGATATAAAGAGCTAGAATATTCATCAAGAGAGTCATCACAAAAAGTGTCATTCCCAAAGCAAAAGCTACCAAAGTTTGTGGAGAGTTAAACTCAAAATCACCGGTCAATTGATTAACAATTTTAACCGTCATGGTGGTCATTGCTTCGAAAGGATTGAGTGTTAAGTTTGCTGCAACACCTGCCGCCAAAACCACAATCATTGTTTCCCCAATTGCACGCGATGCTGTCAACAAAATAGCCCCCATAATCCCTGGAAGTGCTGCGGGTATAACGACTTTTTTAATTGTTTCAGATTGCGTTGCACCTAAACCATAAGAACCTTCACGTAATATTCGTGGAACAGCCGTAATAACATCATCCGACAAAGAAGAAACAAAAGGAATCAACATAATTCCCATTACAACACCAGCAGTCAAAACACTTTGAGCCATAATAAAACCGCCCCCACCTGAAAGAGAAACAGACAGGTCACGTAAAAATGGTCCGACAACCTTCAAAGCAAAAAAGCCATAAACAATGGTTGGTATGCCAGCAAGAACTTCCAATAATGGTTTTACAATTGCTCGCAATCGCGCAGAAGCATATTCTGCCATATAAAGAGCTGAAAATAATCCTATAGGTACAGCAAAGAGCATAGCAACAAATGCAATATAAAGTGTACCAGCAAGGAGCGGTATTAAACCAAATTGTCCACCTTCATCGCTTGAACCACTTGCGGAAAAACGCGGATCCCAAACCGTTCCTAAAAAGAAATTTGAAAAGGATACAGACTGAAAAAAGCTTATTGTCTGAAAGAGCAGAGAAAGTGCAATGGCTATTGTCGTCAAAACTGCCACGATAGAAGCACACGCCAATCCAATAATAATTAAAGATTCAACCTTATTGCGTGCACGTTGATGAGGTGCAATTTGTATTATTCCATAGATAAAACCAAAGGAGGCAATAGCAAAAAGGAAACCATGACCAATAAATTGAAGCTTTTGAGAAGAAAAAATCCATGACCGCGCTATTTTGAATACATCGTCCGATGCTTCATGAGGCAACATCAATCCTTTTGCAAGTAATTGTGCCTGCACTTCCTTATAGGAAGCGGTGGAGAGATCCCCTTCAAAGCAATGGATTATTTTGACGAGATTTTGAAGTATCTCCCAAAGTAGCTCATGATTGACAGGTTCTGTTATATGCGCACTATACACCCCAAGTTCTCGAGAGGCATTATATTCTAAATAAATTATACTCCCAGCATCCCACAAAATTAAAAAAATAAAAGCTGGAATAACAGTGATCAAAAAAGTCCACCAGCCATAATAATATGCACGAGAATGCATTTTATGTTGTTTGTATTCGAGAGTACGTGCTCGCATATAAGAAATACAAAAGCCACAAAATCCAAAAAGAAATAACAAAAAAACAATGAAGGAAATGCGCATTTTATCTTTCAGTTTTTATAAAAAATAGCACTGAAAACTCTTAACCTGGAACAACAATAAATTATTTCAACATCATGATTCGACCAGCAGAAAAATTAGAACGCTGTGCTTGGCGCTCTTTTTCAGGAGCAACAATCAAACCATATTCAGCCAAAGGGCTATCCGGACCAATCATTTGTTCAGAAAGGAAAAAATCAACGTACTCTCGCAAACCTGGAACAATATCTAAATGTGCTTTCTTAATATAGAAAAAAAGTGGACGAGAAACTGGATATTGTCCACTAGAAATTGTCTCAACTCTTGGCGCAAAACCATTAATATCGGCAACCTTTAACCTATCAGCATTATTTTGATAAAAAGACAAACCAAAAATACCAACCCCTGTTTTATTCGAAGTTAGACGCGCAAATGTTTCAGAATAATCACCGTCGATATCAATCGCTTTTCCATCCTTACGGACCGCAATACAAGCAGCGTGTATCTTCTTATCATCCATCCCTAAAGACTTCATCACCTCAACTGCTCCACTCTCTTTACAGCCCACAGCAAGTAATTTTTCCTCAAAAACTTCACGCGTTCCATGCTTTTCTCCAGGAATATAGGCTGCTATCGTCCAATCAGGAAGCGCACTATTGACAGCACTCCATTTCAAAACATTATTGGGCTGCAACTTCCCATCTTTAATAACGCGAGCTGCAAGGGCTTTATAAACATCTACTGGCCGTAATTTCCAATCAGGACCTTTTATATCTGTTGCAAAAACAATGCCATCGTACCCAATGCGTATTTCCTCAATATCTTTCACACCAGCCTCAAAACAAGATTGCAATTCACTCGATTTCATTGCTCGTGAAGCATTCACAATATCAACGGTATTCTCCCCAATACCACGGCAAAATTCCTTAATACCCGCTCCTGTTCCACCCGATTCGATAACAGGAACCTTAAAATGGGGATAAATTTCTCCAAATGTCTCAGCGACAATCTTTTGATAAGGTAAAACTGTAGATGAGCCAGTAACCTGTATTTGATCGCGTGCATTGCCTACATTTACTGATAGCAGTAACGCAAAAATCAATCCCACTCCAATTGATAAAACTCTGCTCATCTATAAACTCCCTAAAAATTGAGGATTAAAACCTCTTAATTTATACCATACGGTCATTCTAGTTCACATTTGCAACATAACAAAATAAAAAAACAACATGGATCATTTTTTTAACAAAACCATGATTAAACCCTATAAATTAATTTGAACGTTTGAACTCAACAATATCCCAAAACAGATGTGCAATATCTGTACCGCAAAAGCGTTTAATTTCACGAATTCCCGTAGGAGATGTTACATTGATTTCTGTTATATAATCTCCAATCACATCAATTCCCACAAACAGAAGACCACGTTCCTTTAAGGCTGGACCAATGCGTTCACAAATTTCATAATCACGTTTTGTTAACGCAACATTTTCCGCACGACCTCCAACATGCATGTTAGAACGCACATCTGTTTTTGTCGGAATTCGATTAATGGCTCCAACAGGCGTACCATCAAGCAAAATAATCCGTTTATCTCCTTTTCGTACTGCCTCTAAATAACGCTGAACAATAAAAGGTTCACGATAAATATCTGCAAACATTTCCAACAACGATGCTAAATTGCGATCATCTTGTCTTAAATAAAAAACACCAGCACCCCCATTTCCATAAAGGGGTTTCACAATAATGTCGCCAAATGTTTCTCTAAAAGCAGTTATTTCTTCAATATCTTTGGTAATTAACGTTTCAGGCATCAAATCAGAAAATTCTGTCACAAAAATTTTTTCCGGACTGTTGCGTACCCATGCTGGATCATTCACAATAAGTGTTTTTGGATGAATACGTTCTAATAAATGTGTTGTGGTGATATAATTGAGATCAAAAGGTGGATCTTGGCGCAAAAGAACTACATCCATATCTCTTAATTCGGTACGAACTGGCTTTCCTAATTGATAGTGTTTTTCCTCTTCATCATAGACAGTCAATGACTCTAAGCGTGCAATCACACAACCATCATACAGAGATAAACGATCTGGAGTATAATGGAAGAGAGAGTGTCCACGTTCTTGCGCTGCTAAAGCGAGAGCAAATGTCGTATCTCCTTGAATCCGAACCGTTGAAATATGATCCATCTGAATAGCAATTTTCATCAATAAATCCTCCCTATCCTAAAAGCAGACTAGTCTATGCACCATAAACTTAGTAAACAATAAAATAACAATGACAAGAGAAAATTTATGACTCAAGAAATAGATACAAAATTCAATAACGAAGAAATCGAACGCTATGCACGTCACATCATTTTGCCTGAGATTGGTGGTGTGGGACAACAAAAGCTCAAACAAGCGCGTGTTCTTGTTGTGGGTGCTGGTGGACTTGGAGCACCTGTCTTAACTTATTTGGCTGCCGCAGGTGTTGGAACCCTTGGGGTTGTCGATAACGACACCGTTTCACTTTCCAATTTACAACGCCAAATTATTCATAAGACAAATGCAATCAACCAAAGCAAAACAGACAGTGCTGAAAGCACTATAAAAGCCATTAACCCCCATGTTATGGTTGAAAAACACCCCCTACGCTTAGATAAAAGTAATGTGGATAAACTGCTCAATGACTACCATATCATTGTTGATGGAAGTGATAACTTTACCACACGCTATCTTCTTGCTGATCACGCAGCCCAATGCAAAAAGCCTTTAATAAGCGGCGCTGTAGAACGTTTTAATGGTTCATTAACCGTCCTTATGCCGTATAAAGACAATAATCCTCACTATCGCGATTTATTCCCCACCCCTCCTGCTCCCGATACGATCCCAACATGTGCTGAAACTGGAATCATCGGTGTTTTACCCGGCGTTATTGGAACCCTACAAGCCATGGAAGCGATTAAAATGATTACAAACATCGGAGATCCACTCGTAGGAAAGATTCTTCTCTATAATGGATTATTAGCGCAATTTAATATTATTACCTATAAACGAACAAATTTCAGAGAAAATACATAATATTAAGAAGCTTGGAGAATCATAATTTTATCCCTACTCGCTTTCAAGACTCTTGCGATATATACTGAAACTGGAATACTGATGTTTTACCGTAAATCATCAAAACGCTGTAAACAATGGAAACGATTAAACTTATCACAAAAAAGATCTTTTGTGAAAGAATCTCCTCTATAATGGATTATCAGCGTCATTTCATGTCCTCTTTTATAAAGGGTTAAATACTCGTGCAAACGAGCGCTGCCATCAATGTTCTTCTGTAAAGAATTTTCGAGATAGTTAAAAATATAATCTAACTCTATTCAACCAGTTTGCTCTTCATGCATAAATAAAATTGCTTCACATGAAAGTGCTTTCTTCAAACCATAATCCATCAATAAATAATCTAAATCATATTTTAGTTATCAATACTATAACGAAGTCAATGATCTGTACCTACACCTCTAACCTCAAGGGAAATGTCTATTTATCAAGCATCATAAAATGCCGCTTAGGATTATTGCACGTATAAGAACAATCAATTGTCTCTGTCTATAAGAAAAACACATGGAGACTAATCTATATAGAAAAATTAAGTTAAACCTCATAGATAGCTTTAACCACACAATTATTACATTTAAAAGCAGAAAGCTGTCGCTCATGAATGGATAATCCTTCGGTGATAATTGTACAGACAAGTCTATGTGGAAAAAATGACGCAAACGGATCTTGAAAACCAATCTGTAGATGGTCAGTGTAAAGAGTGAACGTTCTTAAAAGATCTCTTTAAAACAAGTGGAGAAGTACGCAACGTTAAGTATATGCTGTTTTACGTGAGAGGCGTTTTCCCTATCAAAACATCAAGTAAGAGCTCTTGTAATAAAACCTTGAAGCTAAAATCATAAACAAAAAAACTAACCATCCTTTTTTCTAAAATGAGCCTCTATAATATAAGTTAATTTGACTCATTTGCTTTATTATTATCCACTGGTATGGTAACAGGATGATCGGATAAACTGCGTAAATAAAGTAAAAGATCAGCACGGTCTTGGTCATTTTTAATTCCACGAAAAGACATAATAGTCCCAGGGAATGCTTTATGTGGAGAATGCAGATAACGATCTAACGTCACAAAGTCCCACTTTTGATCAGAATGTGCGCGCAATGCCCGTGAATATGCAAAACCTGCCGCTGCGGCCAAAGGACGATTAACAATTTCCCAAAGAACTGGCCCCACACGCCCTGCTTGGTTGCGTCCAGAAGTATGGCATATGGCACATTGACGAAAAATTTTACGCCCATTTTCAAAATTTCCTTGTTGAAGGCGGCTATTGAGTGATATGGTAACCTTGGGTTTTTTTTGCTTTTCTTTAAATGTATCATTCTTGGTAACTGTGTGATGATATTGGGCTGATGGAGAATGATTATAAACTATGTCACTGAGCGTGGAAATTCCCACAACAATAATCAGAACGCATAAACACGCACAAATAAAATAGATAACTTTCGAGCGATTCATAAAAACTCAAATGTTCATGGTTTCATTACCATTTTTAGTATAAGCTTTTTCTTTATAACACACAACATTATAAATGCATTACAGACGACATTTGGAATCTTGCAATGGCTCTTGAACCAATTATTCTTATTCCTGCCCGTATAGGCTCAACTCGCCTTCCCCAAAAAGCTCTCGCTGAAATCGGTGGAAAGCCGATGATTATTCATGTCGCAGAACAAGCCAAAAAAGCAGCAATAGGGCGTACAATCGTTGCAACAGATCACAATGATATTGCCAAAGTTGTTGCAGAGTATGGGCATGAATATCTCATAACACGAAGTGATCATAAATCTGGATCTGATCGTATTTATGAAGCTTTAATGCATATTGATCCTGAACAACGCTACAATGCTATTTTAAATATACAAGGGGACCTCCCAACGATCATGCCACATGAAATCATCAGTGCACTACGCCCTTTAGAAAATAGCTTTACTGATATCGCAACCTTGGGGGCTCAAATCATTGAAGAAGATGAAAGAAGAAATCCCAATGTTGTCAAAATCATTGGAACACCACTTTCTCAAAATCGCCTTCGTGCTCTTTATTTTACGCGCACCACTGCTCCTTATGGGGATGGTCCTCTTTATCATCATATTGGAATATACGCTTATCGGCGCAAAGCACTTGAAAAATTTGTATCATTCAAACCCTCTACACTTGAAATGCGTGAAAAACTTGAACAATTACGTGCATTAGAGCATAATATGCGTATCGATGTGGAAATAGTCGATACGATTCCCTTAGGTGTAGACACACAATCTGATCTCGATAGAGTACGTGAGATTTTAGCATGAGAACACTCAAAAAAACCAATAAAATCTCTTTCCAAGGAGAATACGGTGCTAATTCCCATATTGCTTGCTCTAATATGTTCCCCAATATGAATGCTCTGCCCTCTGCTACTTTTGAAGACGCCCTTAATTTGGTAGAAAATGGGAAAGCTGACTTTGCTATGATCCCTATCGAAAATACTCTTGCTGGACGGGTTGCGGATATTCACCATCTTTTACCACAATCATCACTTTATATCATTGATGAATATTTTTTGCCTATCCATTTTCAACTCATGGTTTTGCCTGGCGTCACCCATGACGAAATTAAAACCGTCCACAGTCATACACATGCCCTTGCACAATGCCGAAAAATCATACGAAACAACGGTTGGAAACCTGTCGTTTTTGCTGATACCGCTGGAGCTGCGAAATTTATCAAAAAAAGTGCTCAACGTTCACAAGCAGCCTTAGCCCCTCTGATCGCAGCAGAACTCTACGGGCTTGATATTCTTGAAAGAGATGTTGAAGATAACCCTCATAATATTACGCGTTTTGTCATCCTTTCACGATCCAAACGACATGTCCCAAAACCTAAAAATGGTGAAAAAATCATCACCAGTCTTCTTTTTCGAGTGCGCAATGTTCCTGCTGCTCTCTATAAGGCTATGGGAGGATTTGCAACAAATGGTATTAATATGACAAAATTAGAAAGTTATCAAATTGGTGGAAATTTCAATGCAACACAATTTTTTGTTGACATTGAAGGACATCCCGAAGATCCCATGATGAAACTTGCCTTAGAAGAATTGTCTTTCTTTTCTGCTGAATTGCGTATTATCGGTACTTATCCAGCACAAAACGATCGAGCATCGCATATATAAAAGCAACAAAACCATCATCATTTTTCATTAATGTCGAAAAAATTCTATAATGGAATGTGTCTTAGAAAAACTCATTTTTTACGCTCAACGTGCTTCATCATGAAGCTAAAGCAGAAAAAGTAATACTACCCGATAACGGAATATATAAATTGCTTCGATAATGGTTTTTGACAAATTATATTATGATAAAAAGCAATTCAACGCATACAAAGACCTATGTGAAAAAATACAATAACCAAAAATGAAAGCACTTGTACCATCCATTTTCCTTCATATAAAAGAAAGACTCTTAAGAAAACATATCATTTTCTATAGCAGTGTATTCCAATAAAGATAACGAGATTCTAAATGAGCTCATAAGAACAATTTAACTTATCATAAGGATATACTTAAGATAATAGATCATTCAAGTCTCTTCAGTTCAGATAATTTTCAACGTATTTTTATAAAACTATAGGATGTCGTTTAACCATATTTTTTACATTACATTTGAGCCTTCCTATTTCTAAACACTGATTTATGATTCATTTTGTTAAAAAAGGAAAAATAATGCAAAAAATCTTCATGCAAGGATTATTAACTGCAAATATTCTCGCCTACTCTAGTGTTGCGTTTGCTGGATTTGGTGAGAGAAAATGGAATTTTACGCCAAATGAAAGCGTTACGATTGGTATACACAATGAAATACAGCAAGGTGCTGAATATGGGTGCAAAGCATTTAAACCCGAAAAAGCATCCTTTACTTTATCATACTCATCTCCTTCTGACGTCAACAAGCTACACATTACTGCAGATGATGAAAAGAAAATAACACATGATAAAGAACATAAGATCTTTATGCTCAAAGATGTAAAATCCCTCGATATAGGTTTCCCTCCATCAGGATATTACACTTTTAAAAATATTACTAAGGAAAGAGTTATTGGTCTAGATTGTGATGCAGGGGATTTTTAATAATATTTTCAAGAATATATTAGCGTTGCGTAGATGTATAAAAAGGCTTAAAGTAAGATTTTTTGAAATCGGGCATTGTAAATCATTAACGCTCGGCTTTTGAAAAATTCAGCTTTGTGCTTATGGAATAAAAACTGTATTATAAAGTTAAACCGTTAAGAAAAACAAATTTAAAAAAGACTGAATATTGAATAACTTTTATAAATTGTGACATTTTTTATCATAATCAGAATAACTGGTTTGTATGAGATTATTGTATCTATCTACACCATTGAAACCTCTCAAAATTGCTACACGCTATATCGCATATAAACAGAGAAATAAAAAAGCTTTGTTCATAGCAAATCAGTGGAGGCGTTATTTCTAAAAATTTAAACCTCCATTACTTTATGTTGTCTAAAATACAAAAATGAAGTTCAAAGGAAAAAATTTTGGGTTTGTGTTATATTTTTTGTTTCTGAGCTTGATTTTTCATTCCAAATCGACAATATGAGTTTGGGAGGTTGGTAGTGGACGAACTACTCGCCAACTGGGTCAGGTCTGGAAAGAAGCAGCCCCAACGAGTTCTGGTACGGGTCATCGTGCCAGCCTCCTATTTTGCTGAAGCGATTATTTTTTTGCTATATTTTAGCAAAACATTTAATCTTTAGAGCAGCGTTTTTATGCAGCATGTAAAGCGATTTGATTATTTTTAAGTAAATGATCCCATAAAAAGTACATTGATTGAGAAAAAATCCTTTTATATGAGAGTAGAGTATTGACCTATGCTCTGTGTATGATCAAAATGTACGCATAAAAAACTTCGAAGTTGGAAACATTCATGGAAAATGCACCGGTAGAAACAGCCTATCGTGTTCTTGCTCGTAAATATCGACCTCAGAACTTTTCTGACCTCATTGGTCAGGAGGCTATGGTGCGTACTCTCACCAATGCCTTTGAAAAAGGTCGCATTGCACAAGCGTGGATGTTAACAGGGATTCGTGGTGTAGGTAAAACGACAACGGCACGTATTTTGGCACGTGCGCTCAATTATAAAACAAAAGATATTGACCAACCAACAACTGTCTTAGACTCTCTTGGTGAACATTGCACACAAATTATCGAAGGGCGCCATATTGATGTTATAGAAATGGATGCCGCTTCCCATACCGGCATTGACGATATTCGTGAAATTATTGAACAAATACGCTATCGTCCTGTTTCTGCACGCTATAAGGTTTATATTATCGATGAAGTCCATATGCTCTCAACGCAAGCCTTTAATGGTTTGCTGAAGACGCTTGAAGAACCACCATCCCATGTAAAATTTATTTTTGCCACAACAGAAATTCGCAAAGTTCCCATTACAATTCTTTCGCGTTGTCAACGTTTTGATTTGCGACGAATCGAAGCAAAAGCTTTGTGTGCGCATCTGTGCAAAATTGCGAAATATGAAAAAGTAGAAGTAGAAGATCAAGCACTCTCTATGATTGTCCGTGCTGCAGAAGGCTCTGCACGTGATGCATTATCCATTTTTGATCAAGCGATTGCCCATAGCAATGGCAATGTTAACGCTGCCGCAGTGCGTACAATGTTAGGATTAGCGGATCAGTCACGTATTATCGATCTCTTTGAGTTTATCATGAAGGGTGATGTTGTCCATGCATTACATGAATTACGCAGTCAATATGATGCGGGCGCTGATCCTCTTACGATATTAACAGAATTAGCCGATTTTAATCATCTGGTTACACGTTTACGTTTCACACCAAAAATAGTGGAAGATTTCTCACTAACGGAAGAACAACGTTTAAGAAGTTTAGACTTTTCAAAAAAACTTTCTGTTCCTGTTTTATCCCGAAACTGGCAAATGTTACTCAAAGGCTTACAAGAAGTTAATCAAACTGCACGTCCACTGCAAGCAACTGAAATGCTTTTAATTCGTCTTGCACACACAGCTGACCTCCCCACTCTTGATGAAGCTTTAAAAAAACTTACACAAGAAAAAACACCTCTCACGCTCATTGCAAACTCTTCTCATAAAGAATCGATAAATGTCGATAATATAACAAAAGAAACAACAATTAATGGTTATGCTTCCTCGAGCGTTTCAAATACATTACCCAATCAGTCAGATTTAAAAACACCCTTGCAAGCCCCATTAGACCACTCCTTAAAACCAGAAAATTTCTTTAAAAATCAAACGACTGATAAAACCAACTCCCAAGAGGTAACAAAAACTCTAGAAACTTTTCAATCTACTGACTTTTCTGAAAAGAGTGCAAATTTATCGCAGTCTGTCACGCAAACAATAGGAGAGATTACTGAGCCTAAAACTCTCGTGATTAATTCTTTACACGATATTGTTAAATTAGCCGAACAACATAATGACGGGCATTTCAAACTCCTTATTAAAGAATTTGTTCATCCTGTTTCTTTCGAAACTGGGCATATTACTTTAAGACTTGCTGAAAATACCCCACAATTTCTTACGCATGATATCGAAAAAAAAATCTCTCAATGGACTGAAAAACGCTATGTGATAACTTTTGTTAATGAAGGTGGCGGTCCAACCTTACAGGAAGAAAGTGTAGCGATTCAAAAATCTCTTTTTTCCAATGCTGAGACAGATCCAGATATCGCAAAAATCCTCAACCATTTTCCAGAAGCAAAAATTGTCGATATTCGACTTAATAGAGAAAAAAATGATCTTGATTTACTCCCCGATACCTTTAAAAATACTGATCTCTTTAAAAATGAAAATGATAACAATGATGAATAAGGATACCTATTCCTATGCGTGAAATGATGAGCATGATGAAAAAAGCCAAAGAAATGCAAGAGAAAATGCAGAAAATTCAGGAGGAAATGGCTAACCTGCAAGCTACCGGCACTGCAGGGGGTGACCTCGTCAATATTACGTTAAATGGCAAAAATATTATAACAGCAATTCAAATTGATCCTTCATTACTCAAGCCTGAAGAAGCTGAAATTCTTGAAGATCTCATTATGGCAGCTTATAATGAAGCAAAAACAAAAATTGATAACGCACTAGAAGATAAAACCAAAAGCATGACGGCAGGGCTACCACTTCCGTCAGGTTTCAAACTTCCATTTTAATGTATGGAACAAAATATATGTCTAAATACATTGCCGGCCCTGAAATTGAGAAACTCATTCAGATTTTAGCACGGTTGCCAGGTCTTGGTCCGCGTTCAGCGCGTCGTGCTGCGCTTCATCTTATTAAAAAAAAGGAAACTTTGCTGGAGCCTTTAGGAGCAGCAATACAAACAGCGATAGAAAAAGTCGGCATTTGTTCTGTTTGTGGCAATGTCGATACCATTGATCCTTGTTCAATTTGTACTGATCCGCGACGTGATGATACAACGATCATTGTTGTTGAGGACATTGCTGATCTGTGGGCTCTTGAGCGCGCAAAAACTTTAGCAGCACGTTATCATGTATTGGGTGGCCGACTCTCACCCTTAGATGGAATAGGTCCCGATGAACTCAACATTGACACCTTAATACAACGTGTTGTACAAAAACCAATCACGGAGATTATTCTTGCTGTCAATGCGACTGTCGAAGGACAAACAACCGCTCACTACATCACCGATCAGCTTTCTAATTTTTCAGTTAGAATTACGCGACTTGCCCATGGTGTTCCTGTAGGAGGCGAGCTTGATTATCTTGATGATGGAACTTTAGCAGCGGCTGTACAAGCAAGAACAAATCTTTAAAACTTTTTCATCTTAGCCTTTAGCTCTTTAATAATGGGGGTATTTCAAATGCTAAAGAAAAACCTCTCACTTTTAAACAACTTTGGTCCTGGTATTTTAGTATGTTTACTCATATCAGCTTTAGCGTATGGTTTAGAAGTCTTAGAAAAACAGCTTTTTGGGCAAGCATGGCTTGAAAGTCTTGTTTTAGCAATTCTCTTAGGGTCTGTTACCCGTAGTTGTTTTACAATGCCAACCTATTTTCAAAAAGGCATCAATTTTTGCGCCAAAACACTTCTTGAAGTTGCTATTGTACTTTTAGGAGCAAGCATTAGTATTCATGCCGTTCTTTCCGCTGGTTGGAGTTTACTTGCAAGCATTGTATTCGTTATATTTGTAACCATTATTTTCAGCTTTATCATCGGCCGAGTTTTCGGGCTTTCTAAACATTTGGCAATGCTCGTTGCTTGCGGAAATGCTATTTGTGGGAACTCAGCCATTGTTGCCGTTGCCCCTGTCATTAAAGCAAAACACGAAGAGATTGCTGCATCAATTGCTTTTACGGCTCTTTTGGGGATCCTTATTATTTTATATCTCCCTTTTGCACATTCCTTTCTGAATTTATCCTTTAACCAATATGGTGTGCTTGCCGGCATGGTTGTTTACGCTGTACCACAAGTTTTAGCAGCGACCGCATCTGTTTCTTTTGCCAGTGTTCAAATTGCAACCGTTGTTAAATTGGTACGCGTTCTCATGTTAGGCCCTCTTATTTTTGCCCTGTCACTCATCTATCGTCGATCAGAACAAATACACTTTCGTTGGCATGCTCTCGTTCCATGGTTTATTATTGGTTTTATTATAATGATGTTGGTTCGCTCGAGTAATCTTATCCCCGAAACCGCTTTAAATCCTATCAAATTTATTGCTCAATTGTTCACGGTTATTTCAATGGCCGCATTAGGACTAGGCGTTGATATTCGCTCATTTAAAAAAGCAGGATGGCGCGTTATTTTAGCTTCAACCTGCTCTATAATTATTCTCGGTATTTGTAGCCTTATTATGATACAATTGAATGATTTAAATAATATAACATTTTGAAAAATTTTTGTTTTTTTATTAGCTTTTCATTCTATAATAATTTGCAACAGCGTAACATAAAAATATGGAACTCATATAAAACAATGTCATTTCTTTCATCTCTGCTCTTAATCAAATGGAAAGTTTTTATAAAAGACCGATAGAAATGTGTTCTAATGAGGTTACGCCTCTCACGAAAAGCAAAACGCACAAAACAGAATATATGTATGTTGCACATTCATATATGTGTTAAAAAGACACCTCTCAAGGCACATGCTCTTTTTCACGATAGTGTTCAATGAAGAATACAATTAAAATCACCCATGACGTGATAAAATTTATTGTACAGCCCAATCTTTATGCTTGTGAAGGAAAAAATAAAGATCAAGTCAACATTTCGTCTTATTCTATAAAAAGATATTGTTGCTTATTGGCACTAGCAACTTTCATACAAATGAACTATACAACGACAAGAAAGATTAAAAATACCGTAGACTTTTGTTTATCGTTTTATTCAATTAAAATATTTTTATGCTTATTCTTGCTATCGATACTGCTTCAATTTATTGTGCTGTTGCGCTCATTCATCATAATTCCGTTATTGCGCGTATCGATGAGCGCATGAATAAAGGACACGCTGAAAGACTTATCGGGCAGATTACACAAATAATGACACAAGCCAATATAACACTTGATCAAGTTGAGCGTATTGCTGTCAATGTTGGACCTGGATCGTTTACTGGTGTCCGTGTTGGTGTTGCCACGGCACGCGCTTTGGCATTAGCACTTGAGATACCAGCCGTTGGAGTGAGTGCACTTGAAGCGTTAGCAGTACAAGTCACACCTCATAAAAATACTACATCAGCAATTACTGTTGTCATTGAAGCAGGAAATGAAATGTTCTACCATCAAGATTTTCATAATGACTTCACTCCTTTGGGAGCACCGAAATTACAAACAATTGAAAATATCCTCGAAGATTTACCCAACAAAACCCAGCTGACTGGCCCAGCGGCTGATATCGTTATGCAGCATATTAAAAACCATAAAATAAATGAAAAAATTATCCTAGAAAAAATCCCTTGTGAAGCAGCGGATATTGTAAACTATGCTTACCTTGCTGCAAACAAACAACCACAAAATTCGCCTCGTCCCCTCTATCTACGAAGCGCTGATGCAAAACAACAAACCAATTTTGCGTTACCACGAAAAAATAATGTTTAAATCTTCATCGACAAAAAAACATTTTGGAATTGCGCCACTACACGTTAATGATAGTGCTACTCTTCACCAAATTCATCAACATTGTTTTATCCCAGCTTGGGGAAAACGAACTTTTGATACCTTTTTAACAGATCACTCCATCTTCGGATACAAAGTCTTCCTTATTCATCCATCTGATCAAATTTTAGGCTTTTGCCTATGCCGTCTGATTCTTGATGAAGCAGAAATCATCACAATTGCTGTCCATCCTCATTATCGTCAACAAGGAATTGGTACCCTACTTATTGATCATACAATTCGCCATCTTCACGATAAGCGCGCTATAAAATTATTCTTGGAAGTAGAATCCTCAAACCTTTCTGCTTTAATCCTTTATCAGCGCTTTGAATTTCAAAAAATTTCTGAACGTCTGGCTTACTACCGGTCAAAGAATGGTCGCGGTGATGCAATTATCATGCAAAAACTTTTAAGCAAATAGATTGAGATTTATGTGAAAAACATTTAGACAAGCACTATGAATAAAGTAAATCCTAAAAATACATCTCCTGTTGCTCCTAAAAAGGTTTTTATCAAAACCTATGGGTGTCAAATGAACGTTTATGATAGTCAACGGATGACTGATAGTCTCAGTGCGCAAGGCTATGTGACAACGCAAACACCCAATGATGCCGATCTTATTCTTGTTAATACCTGTCATATTCGTGAAAAAGCAGCAGAAAAACTTTATTCTGATCTGGGTCGTTTGCGCGTTATGCGTCAAGAGCGAACACCTGATAAACCTTTGACAGTTGGTGTAACGGGTTGTGTTGCACAGGCTGAGGGAAGTGAAATCTTACGTCGCGCTCCAACAGTGGATCTTGTTATCGGTCCGCAAATGTATCATCGCTTGCCTGAATTGTTAGAAAAAGCTAAACAAGGCAAAAAAATTATCGAAACAGATTATGCTGTTGAAGATAAATTTGCTCATTTGCCTCCTCATAATAAACGTGCAGTAAGAAAACGCGGTGTTAGCGCATTTTTAACAGTACAGGAAGGTTGCGATAAATTTTGCACTTTTTGTGTTGTTCCTTACACACGCGGTGCTGAAATATCGCGCTCTGTCGAGCAAATTACCGAGGAAGCGCGTCAACTCATTGAAGCGGGTGTTAAAGAAATTACGCTGCTTGGACAAAATGTTAATGGTTGGCATGGACAAAGTGCGGATGGCAAAACCTGGCGTCTTGGTGATCTTCTTTATCATCTTGCAAAACTCGATGGTTTAAAGCGTTTGCGTTACACAACAAGCCACCCGCGTGATATGGATGAGAGTCTTATTGCCGCGCATCGAGATCTTGATATGTTAATGCCTTACCTGCATCTTCCTGTTCAATCCGGTTCAGATCGCATCTTAAAAGCCATGAACCGCCAACACAAAAGCTCTCATTATCTTCATCTTATAGAAAAAATTCGTAACGCACGACCAGATATTGCCTTTTCAGGTGATTTTATTGTAGGCTTTCCAGGAGAAACAGATGAAGACTTTGAAGAAACCATTAAGCTCATTCAACAAGTACAATACAGTTCAGCTTATTCTTTTAAATATTCCCCCCGTCCTGGAACAGTGGGAGCTACAATGAAAAATCATGTTGATGAATCTGTAAAAGATGCTCGACTTCAACATTTACAAGTTCTTCTCCTCGAACAGCAAAATACATTTTTACGTTCTAAAATCGGTCAAAAAACGGATGTTCTTATCGAAAAAACTGGACGTCACTCAGGGCAAATGGTGGGACGTTCCCCTTGGCTTTTACCGGTTGTCGTCGATACAGAATCCTCTACAGGTAGCGTGATAGAAATTCATATTAAAAATGCAAGCTCAAATAGTTTTGTCGGTGAAGTGACAAATAGATAAATAGGACTCTATCATCTTTTTAATAATAAAAATTTTGGAAAACTCTTTTATTTTCAAATAAAATAATTACATCTAAAAAATGAATTTTTATGAAAGAAAATTTGTCTTTTATAGAGTTTACTCAAAAAAATGCGTAATATTTATGTAGATATGGAGAATAGGCTGAAAGCTTCAAATGAAAAAATAAAGCGCGTTAAAGAAAAAACAAATGCCGACGTTGAAAAAATTGATCCCTTGGAACAAGAAAGCGCTTCAGATACGAGTCAAGTTGTTTTGATTTTCGAAAATAATAAATATGCAAAAGCGGTTTTTGGTAAATTTGACGAAAATCTTGCTTATATCGAAAAAAAACTCAAACTGAGTATTCATCCACGTGGTAATGAAATCTTAATCCATGGAAATGTTTCTGTTATAAAGCATGCGCAATATGTATTGCAGCAACTTTATGAACGTGCAAAAACACATCAAGAGCTCACTTTATCAGATATAAAAGGAGCGATTGCTATGGCAACTATACCACAGAAACAGAAAGAAGACACGATAACACACAAATCTGCAACGAAACGTATACCAGCACGGTTGAGTACCCACAAAAAAATAATTCATGCAAGGACACCAACACAAGATGCTTACATACGCGCTATGGGACATACTGAACTTGTGTTTGGTATAGGACCAGCAGGAACAGGAAAAACCTATCTTGCTGTTGCTCATGCTGCAATGCTTCTGGAACGTGGTATCATTGAGCGAATTATTCTCTCGCGTCCTGCTGTTGAAGCTGGAGAACATCTGGGGTTTCTTCCTGGTGATCTCAAAGAAAAAGTCGACCCCTATTTACGACCACTTTATGATGCTCTTTATGATATGATGCCCGCTGAAAAAATAGAACGCATTTTAGCTTCTGGTGTCATAGAAATTGCTCCTCTTGCCTTTATGCGCGGGCGAACGCTTTCCCATGCTGCTGTTATTCTTGATGAAGCACAAAATACGACACCTATGCAAATGAAGATGTTCCTCACACGTCTTGGAGAAGGAACACGTATGATTGTTACCGGTGATGTAAGCCAAATTGATTTGCCTATAGGGCAAAAATCAGGTCTCATTGAAGCAATCCGCATTCTTTCAAATATAGAAAATATTGCCATTGTGCGTTTTGATGAAAAAGATGTTGTACGCCCCCCCCTTGTTGCTACTATCGTTCATGCCTATGATTGTGATTCTGAAATACAAAATAAAAAAAAATCACGCGCATGCGATACATTAAAAAATGAATTTGATTCATCATGATTATTATTGATATAATGGTTAAAAGCGCAGGGTGGAATGATGAGAAAATGCTTTATAATATCACCGAAAAAGCATTAACGATGACGATGCATCATGTT
The DNA here is from genome assembly GCF_028618425.1 of Bartonella sp. ML70XJBT. Lineage (NCBI taxonomy): Bacteria > Pseudomonadati > Pseudomonadota > Alphaproteobacteria > Hyphomicrobiales > Bartonellaceae > Bartonella > Bartonella sp. ML70XJBT. Next base: position 67,608 of record NZ_JAQISX010000003.1, on the reverse strand, counting down.
TCATTGGAAAATGTTGTAAGTGAAATTAGCCTGCTTTTTACGGATGATGAACATATGGCACAAATCAATGCACAATGGCGGGGTAAAAATAAACCCACCAATGTATTATCCTTTCCGGCGTTTCCAATTAAAGCTGGAAACCCTCCTGGTCCCATGCTGGGGGATATTATTATTGCGCGAGAAACTGTTGTGCTCGAAGCAGAAAAACAAGGAAAAACCTTTCAAGACCATTTAACGCATATGATCGTTCATGGTATTTTGCATCTGCTTGGCTATGACCATGAAACTGATGATGAGGCCCATCAAATGGAAATACTCGAAAGAGAAATTCTTCAAAAGCTTTCCATAAGAGATCCTTACGCTGAGTTATCTATAAATGATAAAATTTAACTTTTAACATCAATATGACGAGCATATCAATTAGCCTCTTATTCACCTATCATAAAAAGAAAGTTTAGAAGATTTTAAAACCATGGCAAACAAAATAAATGCACAAAATAATAGTCAAACATCTTCTAATAATGAAAAAGATCCCTCTCAACAAATGAATCATACAGAAAAATACTCCCTAATGAATTATTTGTTTTCATTCTTACGGGGCCGTAGTAGTTGTGCATCTACATCACTGCGCGATGATCTTACCGTTGCACTTGCGACTAACAATGAAAAAGATACTACCCTCTTCTCACCTGAAGAACGTACTATGCTGCATAATATTTTACGCTTGCGTGAAGCACGCGTGGATGATGTTATGATACCGCGCTCTGAAATTGAAGCATTGGAAATAAATACCTCGCTTGGAGAAGCCCTTAAATGTTTTGCAAAAATTGGTCATTCTCGCATACCTGTTTATGCTGAAACTTTAGATGATCCGCGCGGCATGATCCATATCCGCGATATTCTTAATTATATGACGCGCTTCATTATCAACCCTACAAAAACTGATCAGAAATCTGATTTACTTCAATTAAACCATACAGATTTACATACCCCTATCGGTGAATTGGGTTTGATCCGAACCGTTCTCTTTGTTCCCAGTTCTATGCTTGCAAGCAAATTATTAACACGGATGCAAACCACACGAACACAAATGGCTTTAGTTATTGATGAACATGGGGGTACAGATGGTCTCGTTTCAATGGAGGATATTGTTGAATTGGTCGTTGGTGATATCGAAGATGAACATGATCATGTCGACAATGCTATCGTACGAGAACACAACAATAAATGGCTTGTTGATGCAAGAACCGAACTAGAAGATGTGGAGAAAGCTCTTGGACCTGATTTTATCGTAGGGGAATATGGTGATGAGGTTGATACTATTGGTGGTTTAATTGTCTCTATTCTTGATCGTATTCCTGCAAAAGGTGAAGTCGTCGAAGCTGTTCCTGGCTATAAATTCCGTATTTTAGAAGCTGATAAACGCCGAATTAAGCGATTGCGCATTTTTCGCATTCCAGAAAATGAGAACCTTGAAAATAATGCCATCTCTAAAGAATAGTCGAGCGTTTTTAAACAATTTTATTGTTTTTTCGCTCTCTGTTAACGGCTGGAAGCGGCAGGCGTGGATATTTCTGTGTGGTGCTCTTACTTCCTTTGCTCTTCCGCCCTTTTATTTAACACCTCTTTGCTTTTTAACTTTTCCTATTTTTATTGTTTTTCTTGATTCAATACAAACCACCAAAAACAATAAGAAACGATTTTTTACCTATGCTTTAAGCTGTGGGACCTTTGGTTTTAGTTATTTTATTTGTGGACTTTGGTGGCTCTGCAATGCTTTGTTAACAGATCCAGATTCTTTTGGGTGGGCAGTCCCACTCGCCATTTTATTTCCTCCTCTCTACCTTTCTCTTTATTGGTTTCTTTCTGGTTTTATTGTCGGTTTATTATGGACAAAAGGAATAGCACGCTTTTTTGTCTTAGCTTTTGCCTTAGGATTAGCCGAGTGGTTGCGTGCGTTCTTATTCACAGGATTTCCATGGAATGCTCTTGGCTATACAGCCATGCCAACCCCGATGTTCATGCAGTCTGATGCAATCGTGGGACTTTATGGAATGAATATTCTTGCCGTCTTAACCTACAGTTTGCCAACCGTTTTACTCACGGATGAAAAAAAGAAAGTAGCACTTTTTCTTTGCTTAGCACTTATATTCATCCACAGTGGTTTTGGATTTTATCGTCTCCATACGATAGAGAATACAACTAAAGATCAAAAGAACAATTATTGGGTTCGCATTGTTCAACCTTCTATCCAACAAAATATAAAATTGCGCGATGATACACGAGAAGCTATGTTGGAAGCGCATATGCATCTGAGTGCAACACCAATAACTGGTAAAAATCCAGAACCCGATTTTATCGTATGGCCCGAAGCATCCGTTCCTTACCTTCTCTATGATAACTCATCTGTCACAATGCATATTGCCTCTCTTTTAAAACCTAAACAATGGGCTATTATCGGAGCAATACGCGCCAGTGATGATCTTTCTCATTCTCAAACACAATATTTTAATACAATTGCAGTCATTAACGCTCAAGGGAATATTTTACACACTTCTGATAAACTTCATTTGGTCCCTTTTGGTGAATATCTTCCCTATCAGAATTTATTAAAAAAGATTGGATTGCGTATTCTCGCTGATAATATTGGTGGATATAACGCTGCACAAGTGCGCAAAACCGTCACAATGCCAAACGGATTTTCTTATCTACCGTTGATTTGTTATGAAGCAATATTTCCTCATGAAATGACTTTTAAAGGTTCCCCGCCTCAAGCAATCATTAATGTTACAAATGATGCATGGTTTGGTGTAACACCAGGTCCCTATCAACATCTTCAACAAGCACAGCTTCGTGCCATTGAACTGGGAATTCCCCTCATACGAGCAGCCAATAATGGAATATCAGCTGTTATTGATTCTTATGGACGAATCGTTGTAGCTCTTCAACAAAATGCTGTGGGCATTATTGATTCAAAAATTCCATCATCCATTACTCCTATAGGAAGCAATGAATATAGAACTTTGTCTACTTTTATCTTATTCATCCTTATGCTATTGTGTCGTATTGGTTTTGCTTTTACAAAACAACTTAAATGATTCAAGTGCTCCTTGCACGGTATTATGTTGCGTGTACCAGTAATATTGGGAAAAAGTATTACATGTTATTTTAATTATATGATAAACCAGCTTCGCATAAATCTGATGTTGGTTTAAAAGAGAAATGCTGGAAATTAAAGAGTTGCATTATGACCGAAACTAGAAAAAAACCTGACCCTATAGATATCTATGTTGGAACTCGTATCCGTTTACGTCGTAATATTTTAGGACTTACTCAAGAAAAACTAGGTGAAAAATTAGGCATTACTTTTCAGCAAATCCAAAAATATGAAAAAGGGACAAACCGCATTGGTGCCAGTCGTCTTCAAGCGATAGCAGAAATTATGGATGTTCCTGTTTCTTACTTTTTTGATAAAGGTCTTACCTCCCAACAGGTAGAGGGCTTTGCTGAAAGTGATCACAATTTTATGGACTTTTGTTCTAGCAACGAAGGTATCCAGCTCATGCGGGCTTTTACGAATATATCTGATGCTAAAGTGCGTCGCAAAATCATTGACTTGGCAAAAGCACTTTCTGAGGAAGATTTGGCAGATAAGCTATAAAATTAAAATTATATTTTTTCTCTCTTATTCATATAAATTTGCATTGACGATTTGCTATGGAATTGGCAAACCGTAGAGATTTTAGTAGGCAATTAATTGAATTGTTGGTTTTCTTTTTGAAGGAGTTCCTATGCCGCATCAAGATTATCTTTTTACGAGCGAATCGGTATCGGAAGGACATCCTGATAAAATTTGTGATCGTATTTCCGATGAAATCGTTGATATGATCTATAAAGAAGCACAAAAGACTGGGACTGATCCGTGGTTAGTGCGCGTTGCTTGTGAAACTCTCGTCAGTGTAAACCGTGTTGTTATTGCCGGTGAAGTTCGTGTTCCCGATACGCTCTTAAAAAAAGATAAAAATAAAGAATTTATCTATGATGAAACTGGCTTTCCACTCATTAATCCTACGCGATTTCGGACAGCAGCGCGCCGTGCTATTCGCGCCATTGGCTATGAACAAACAGGTTTCCATTGGAAAACCGTTAAAATTGATGTTCTTTTGCGCCCTCAATCCACTGATATTGCAAGAGGTGTTGATAATGCAACGGATCGGCATGGTGAAGAAGGAGCAGGTGATCAAGGCATCATGTTTGGGTATGCTTGTCGTGAAACACCTGACCTTATGCCCGCGCCAATTTATTATGCGCATAAGATTCTCAAACTTCTTGCCGCAGCCCGCCATAAAGGAGAAGGAGAAACTAGTAAATTAGGACCAGACGCTAAAAGCCAAATCACTATACGCTATAAAGATGGAAAACCTATAGAGGTAACATCCATCGTTCTTTCAACACAGCATCTTGACGAAAGTTGGGATTCCAATAAAGTCCGTGCAGTCGTTGAGCCTTATATTCGTCAAGCTTTACATGATATTCCCATTGCAGCTCAATGCAGTTGGTATATTAACCCAACAGGAAAATTTGTCATTGGTGGCCCTCAAAGCGATGCTGGATTGACGGGACGCAAAATTATCGTGGACACTTATGGAGGTGCTGCCCCCCATGGAGGCGGTGCTTTTTCAGGAAAAGATACAACAAAAGTTGATCGTTCTGCCGCGTATGCGGCACGCTATCTAGCTAAGAATATTGTTGCTGCTCATTTAGCAGAGCGATGCACGATTCAACTCTCCTATGCAATTGGAATTGCACAACCTTTGTCGATTTATCTTAATCTTCATGGAACAGGGAAAGTTGATGAAAAGGTTATTGAAGCAGCCATTCGCAAAATAATGGACCTCTCCCCCACTGGAATTCGAAAACATCTTGACCTTAATAAACCGATCTACACAAAAACAGCAGCTTACGGTCATTTTGGGAGAAAACCAAAACATGATGGTTCGTTTTCATGGGAAAAAACGGATCTCGTGAAAACACTTCAAACAATGATCAAAATCCCATGATTAAATATAATACACGCAAGAGTGAAGCCTTTTTTGGACGCCGACAAGGAAAGCAGCTACCAAACAGTCAGCTTGTGCGTATAAAAACGCTTCTCCCCAATTTGAATATTGATTTAAATGTCCCTCCTCCCTCAAACCTTACATCCTTATTTTTAAGCAAAATAAAAGATATTCGACTTGAAATCGGCTTTGGTGGTGGTGAACATTTACTCCATGAAATGGAGCATTTTCCACAAACCGGTTTTATCGGCATCGAGCCTTTTATCAATGGCATAGCAAAAATATTGTCCTCCCTTGAACAGCATACACACCTTCAAAATCATCTTCGTCTTTATAATGATGATGCTACACACCTGCTTGATTGGCTCCCTGATAACTCACTTGATGGCATAGATCTTTTCTATCCTGATCCTTGGCCGAAAAAGAAACACTGGAAACGACGTTTCATCAATATAAAAAATCTTAACCGTTTTGCTCGCGTTCTTAAAATGGGAAAAAAATTTCGCTTTGCTAGCGATATAGACAGTTATGTAAACTGGACCATCTATCATTTTACACACCATGATCACTTTGAGTGGAACGCTGAAAGCCCCCAAGATTGGAAGACCCCTTATCCACTATGGAGAGGAACCCGCTATGAAGCAAAAGCTTTACGTGAAGGACGAAGACCTACCTATCTCACCTTTATCAAGAAATAAAAGATCAAGCGCTTTTCTCATAAACATCTTGAAAAATTTTGATTTTAAGAGTATCAATAAGTAAATTCTTGGTCTTATGATGAAGAGTGGGTCGTGGGACCTGCTCTTTTTTAATATTATAAGATTGGTGAAAATAACTTGGATAAAATGTATGAACGAAGCTGAAAAAATAAGCAATCTTGATGAGCCACGCCTTTTTGAAGAAGATGGTATCGAGGCGCGAGTTGCTGCTCTTGTCATACCACTCCTTAAACCTTTAGGTTTTCGTTTGGTTCGTGTGAAGCTTCTTGGACAAAATGGTTTAACTCTTCAAATTATGGTTGAACGGGCTGATGGCTCTCTAACCGTGGAAGATTGTGAAATTGTTAGTCGGACTGTTTCCCCTCTCCTTGACGTGGAAAATGTTATCGAACGCAAATATCATTTAGAAATCTCATCGCCTGGAATTGACCGCCCATTGGTAAGAAAATCCGATTTTTTTCATTGGCAAGGACATCTTGCAAAAATTGAAACCAAAATAACTATTGATGGACGCCGAAAATTTCGTGGAACACTTACTAATATCACGCAAGATGGATTTATTTTAAACACTGATAAAGCTGCTTACGGAGAAGCCATGTATACCTCTATTTCTTTTTGTGATATCACAAGCGCGCATTTAGTGCTTACCGATGAGCTTATTCGCGATGCATTGAAAAAGAATAAAGATTTAAGTCAACAATTCATTCCCGAAGATAATCCTATTGACTCAATACAGACGCTCAATTTCAAAAAATAATATCACTGGGAAATACCCATCGTGTGGCACAAAGAAGGAGAAATTTGATGGCTACAAGCGCTAACAGGCTTGAAATTCTGCAAATTGCAGATGCTGTTGCACGTGAAAAGTCAATCGACCGTGAAATTGTTATTTCTGCGATGGCTGACGCTATTCAGAAAGCAGCACGTTCTCGTTATGGTCAAGAAACCAATATTCGTGCTGAAATCAATTCCAAAACAGGTGAAATTAAATTACAACGCCTGCTTAAAATTGTTGATGTTGTTGAAGACTATACAACGGAAATTACTTTGTCCGATGCACTCAAACGTCAAGCAGATGCAAAAGTTGGCGATTTTTTTGCTGATCTTTTACCTCCTATGGATTTTGGACGCATCGCAGCACAATCTGCTAAACAGGTAATTGTACAAAAAGTACGCGACGCAGAGCGTGATCAGCAATATGAAGAATTCAAAAATAAAGTTGGTGAAATTATTTCTGGGACAGTCAAGCGTGTGGAATATGGCAACGTTATCGTTGATTTAGGACGCGGTGAAGCTATTGTGCGTCGTGATGAATTAATTCCCCGTGAATCCTTCCGCTATGGAGACCGTATTCGTGCTTTTGTCAATGATGTGCACCGTGAAACGCGTGGACCTCAAATTTTTCTTTCACGCACCCATCCTCAATTTATGGTAAAACTTTTTACGATGGAAGTTCCAGAAATTTATGATGGTATTATAGAAATCAAATCAGTTGCTCGTGATCCAGGTTCACGAGCCAAAATCGCCGTTGTTTCACGCGATGGTTCCATTGATCCTGTTGGAGCCTGTGTGGGAATGCGAGGAAGCCGTGTACAAGCTGTTGTTGCAGAGTTACAAGGTGAAAAAATTGATATTATTCCTTGGTCGCCTGATGCTGCAACATTTGTTGTTAATGCACTGCAACCTGCTGAAGTTTCTAAAATCATTCTTGATGAAGATGCTGAACGTATTGAAGTCATTGTTCCAGATGACCAACTCAGCCTTGCTATTGGACGACGCGGACAAAATGTTCGCTTAGCTTCGCAGCTAACGGGATGGAATATTGATATTTTAACGGAAAAGGAAGAATCTGCAAATCGTCAAAAAGAATTTACTGAACGCAGTAAATTGTTTATGGAGGCCTTAGAGGTTGACGAAATGATCGGACAGGTTATGGCTTCAGAGGGTTTTTCTTCTATTGAAGAAATCGCCTATATTGATCTTGAAGAGATTGCTTCTATTGATGGTTTTGACCATGATACCGCTGCGGAGATCCAAAGTCGAGCCCGCGAATATCTCGAACATCAGGAAAAAGAACTTGATGAAAAACGCAAAAAGCTTGGGGTTTCTGACGAATTGCGAACACTTCCTGGAATGACAAGTGCTATGTTGGTTGCTGTGGGTGAGGATGGTGTAAAAACAATAGAAGACTTTGCTGGCTATGCGGTTGATGATTTAGCTGGTTGGAGAGAACGCAAAGAAGGACAAACAAAGAGTTTTTCTGGTATTTTAACCCCTTTTGATATTACACGCGCGGATGCAGAAGCTATGGTTTTAGCTGCACGTGTACAAGTAGGCTGGATAGACCAAGCTGATCTTATTACAGAAAATCCTGTAGAAGATGAAAATTCTACAGAAAATGAAAAAACAGATGATTTGAATGTGGATACACTTTAAATGAATGAACGAACTTGCATTGTGACCCGACAAAATGCTTCAGCACAAACGCTGATCCGCTTTGTCATTGGTCCCAATAATCAAATTGTTCCTGATCTTAAAGCGAATTTACCAGGGCGTGGCGTTTGGATTTCTGCCCATCATGCTGTTATTGATAAAGCGATCAAACAGAAAGCTTTTCATAAAAATTTTAAAACAGATGTTGAGGTTGCACCAAATCTTGTGCATATTGTTGATACGCTTTTACTCAAAGCTGCTCTTTCAAGCCTTTCTATGGCGAGAAAAGCAGGAGCTGTTGTCATGGGAGCAACCAAAGTTGATACTGCTATCCGCTCTGGTCAAGTTATTTTTGTACTGCATGCTAAAGAAGCAACAGAAGATGGAAAACGAAAAATTGCACAGGCCATCCATACAATACAACAACAAACAAATCGGACGATAAAAACAATATCTTTATTTACAAGTGATGAAATGCGCGTGGCTTTTGGCTCTAATCCTGTCATGCATGCCGCCTTATTGGACACAAAGGCTGCGGAAGGATTTCTTAAGACGACATATAAATTGATCAGCTATCGTGATGACAAGCATAGTAAGCACGGTGAGATGACGGCACAAACCGTGAAGGAAGTACAATGAGTGAAAATAACAACGACAAAACAACAAGCAAGAAGACACTAACTCTCAAGCGGTCTGTCTTGGAAACGAGTACGGTCAAACAAAACTTTAGCCATGGCCGTACGAAGGCTGTCGTTGTCGAAACCAAACGACGTAAAATTACGCGACCTGATGAAAAAGCTGAAGTACAACAGCCTATTACAAAACCACATGTTGCACCCCAGCGCTCTAAGCCTCGTTTTGAGGAAAAAAAACCTCAAGAATCTGTGGCCAAAAGCAATCTTTCATCGGCTGAAATGGAAGCAAGACTTCGCGCGTTAGAAGAAGCACACATCCAAGAAAGAATAACGCGAGAACAAGCTGAAAAAGAAGCGATACGCGCTAAAGAGCGTGAAGAAATTTTAAAGAAAGAAATTAAAGAAAAAGAAATACTTCAAAAACAAGAAGAAGAAAAAACGCCGATACAGGCTCCACCTGTTTTTTCTGAGCCTCCCCTCATCGAAAAGACAGATATTCCTATTACGCCTAAAAACACAACTGTGATTGAAAAGCGCAAAATAGATGAAAGTAAAGAGGAAGAACGGCATAGCCGACGTGCTAATCCTGCTAAATCAGAAATACGTGCACCAAAAGTTATCAAAGGAGCTGATGAGCGACGCCGTGGAAAACTAACTCTTAATAGCGCGCTAGACGATGAAGGAAGTGCGCGGGGGCGATCAATGGCTGCAATGCGACGCAGACAGGAAAAATTTAAGCGTGCACAAAACCAAGAACCAAGAGAAAAAATTTCTCGTGAAGTTGTTCTTCCTGAAACAATTACCATTCAAGAGCTCGCACAACGTATGACTGAGCGTTCTGTTGATGTCATTAAATTTTTAATGAAACAAGGACAAATGATGAAACCTGGCGATATTATTGATGCAGACATTGCCGAACTCATCGCTGTTGAATTTGGTCATACTGTTAAACGTGTTTTAGAATCTGACGTAGAGGAAGGTATCTTTAATATAACAGATAATCCTCAAAATATGCAGCTGCGTCCCCCTGTTGTAACCATTATGGGCCATGTTGACCACGGAAAAACTTCTCTCCTGGATGCTATTCGCAAAGCAAATGTTGTTTCTGGTGAAGCAGGTGGTATTACGCAGCATATTGGCGCCTATCAAGTAGAACAAAACGGTCAAAAAATTACCTTTATTGATACACCAGGGCATGCTGCATTTACTGCTATGCGTGCCCGTGGAGCTCGTGTTACCGATATTGCCGTTCTTGTTGTCGCCGCTGATGATAGTGTCATGCCGCAGACAATTGAATCAATTAATCACGCTAAAGCTGCAGGTGTTCCTATTATTGTTGCTATCAACAAAATTGATAAACCAGCTGCAAATGCACAAAAAGTGCGTACAGAACTTTTACAACACGAAGTGTTTGTTGAAACTATGGGTGGTGAAACTTTGGACGTTGAAGTTTCCGCTAAAACGGGTCAAAATCTTAATAAACTTCTTGAAGCTATCCTTCTTCAGGCTGAAATGCTTGATCTAAAAGCAGATTCTCAACGAACTGCAGAAGGCGTTGTCATTGAAGCTAAACTCGACCGTGGACGCGGATCTGTTGCAACCGTTCTTGTTCAAAAAGGTACATTACATCCTTCTGATATTATTGTTGCTGGAAATGAATGGGGGCGGGTGCGTGCTTTAATTGACGACCATGGTCGCCATGTCAAAGAAGCCGTTCCCTCTACACCCATTGAAATTTTAGGCATGCAAGGAACACCACAAGCTGGAGACCGTTTTGCTGTTGTCACGCATGAAGCAAAAGCACGTGAAATTTCTGAATACCGGCAACGCTTAGCACGTGATAAAGCTGTTGCACGGCAAACCGGTTCGCGTGGCTCTCTCGAACAGATGATGACAAAATTGCAAACCACTGGTATTAAGGAATTTTCTCTCATTATCAAAGGGGATGTGCAAGGATCAATTGAAGCAATCGCTTCGGCATTGGAAAAACTAGGGAATGATGAGGTTCGTGCGCGTGTTGTACATTCTGGTGCTGGAGGAATTACAGAAAGTGATATTTCTCTTGCAGAAGCTTCTAACTCAGCTGTGATTGGTTTTAATGTTAGAGCCAATAAGCAGGCACGTGATTTTGCTAAAACACAAGGAATTGAAATTCGTTATTACAACATCATTTATGATCTTGTTGATGACATCAAAGCGGCCATGTCTGGTCTCCTCTCACCAGAACAGCGTGAAACTTTCCTTGGTAATGCTGAAATTCTAGAAGTCTTTAATATTACAAAAATCGGAAAAGTCGCTGGGTGTCGTGTGACAGAAGGTAAAATAGAACGAGGAGCCGGTGTTCGCCTTATCCGTGATAATATCGTTATTCACGAAGGAAAACTGAAAACTCTCAAGCGTTTCAAAGATGAAGTCAGTGAAGTGCAAAGTGGTCAAGAATGTGGAATAGCCTTTGAAAATTATGAGGATATGCGTGCAGGAGACATCATTGAGACCTTCCGTATTGAACATATTAACCGCACATTATAAAATAATCCAATAGTCTTTACTCTATTTAAAAATGAGAAAAGTTATTGGAATTCTATACACAATATCTCTTTTTTTCCTTATTTGGATGCTCAAAAGAAGAGGTCTTGGAGCAAGGACAAAACTTTGATGAAAAATGCAGGACCATCACAACGGCAACTTAGAGTAGCAGAGCAAGTACGTCATGCAATAGCGCATATACTACAGCGTGATATTTTGCTTGATGATATTTTGAAGGATGTTGTCATTTCTGTCTCTGAAGTGCGCATGTCACCAGATTTAAAAATTGCTACTTGCTTTGTATCGCCTCTCAGCACACTTAAAAAATCTTCCCATATCGATGTTGTTGATACCCTCAATAAACATAGTCGTTTTCTCCGTGGAGAAATCAGTCATACGTTACGACAAATGAAATATATGCCTGAACTGCGTTTCCGACTTGATAATAGTTTTGATAACTTTTCAAAAATTGATGCCCTCCTCCGGTCACCTGAAGTTGCGCGTGATCTTCATAAGGATAAAGATGAGGATTAAAGAAATGACACGGCAACGCAAAAAAAAAGGACGTGCTGTTTCTGGCTGGGTCATATTTGATAAACCAAAAGGAATGAAATCAACAGAAGCTGTTTCACAAATCAAATGGCTCTTTCATGCACAAAAAGCAGGACATGCGGGTACGCTTGATCCTCTTGCTTCTGGTCTCCTCCCTATAGCCTTAGGTGAAGCAACCAAAACCGTTCCTTACGTGATGCAAGGCAAAAAAACATACCGTTTTCATATCGCTTGGGGGCAAGAACGTTCAACAGATGATCTAGAAGGAAAAATAACGAAAACATCTCTCAAACGTCCAACACGAGAAGAAATACTTGCTCTTCTTCCTCAATATACAGGTGTTATTTTGCAAACACCTCCACAATTTTCAGCAATTAAAATTGCTGGAAATCGCGCTTATGATCTAGCGCGTGAAGGGGAAGTCGTTGAAATTGCGCCCCGCAAAGTAGAAATAGAAACTTTCGAGTTAATAGAAATGCCTACCAAAGAGCACTCTGTCTTTGAAATAACCTGCGGAAAAGGAACTTATGTGCGCTCTTTAGCACGCGATATGGGACGTGATCTGGGTTGCTATGGGCATATCGCTGATTTAAGACGTATTGCCGTTGCACCTTTTTATGAAGAGGATCTCATTACATGGGATGAACTAAAAGAAGCAATATCACCAAGTAAAAACACCACAGATGAAAATGAGAGTTCTTTTGAAAAAGACTTCTCAACGCTCGATGAACTGTTAATTGAAACGGGAGCTGCTTTAGATTGTCTCCCTCATTATCCGCTTACTGAAACCCAAGCGCAAAGAGTTATGAGAGGGCATTCTATTCCTTTATATGCCTATAAAACACCCCTTGATGAAGAGGAGGTTTGCACCCTCTATAAGGAACAACTTCTTGCTATTGGCACTCTTGATAAAGGTCTATTTAAACCAAAGCGGACTTTTACAATTTAAGTGTTTCTTTCTTCTAACCGTTTCTGACTGAAAGATATTCCCTATCAAATTAAGAGAAATATGTTACTTTTATTTCTCTATGCCCATTTCATTCATATCAAAATTTAAAGATAGTGCTACAAGCCAACACCATCATACACTTTGCCATCCCTTAATTTTAAAACCTTTGTATTTAAAAAGCTTCATAAGAGGCTTTTTTATTCCTTTTCAATCATTTTTATCAAAACATTAGTCCCTTTTGTACGTACAAGAAAATAGTTTTTATTGATGCAATATAAATAAATATACTAATCATTTAAATACTTATTTTCTTGTGCTTATGCTAACCAATTGATCTAAAGAATATAATAACCATATTAAAAAGCTGCTCTAACCTTAAGGAAGATGATCCGAAGGAACTTTTAAGAGCATCTCATTGGCTTGGGGGATTGTCTGTCGTTCAATCATGCGATGCACCTTTATACCGTTAGGAGCACAATTTAAATGTCGCAAACGCTTATTAACTTCAGCATCCGCTTTTGTGCGACGGTGATTATGGCGTAAATAATCTACCCATGTTGACATATGATAAGCCTCTGTCCAATATTCAGGTCTTTCAAGATCTCGTAAAAGAACCCATTGGCGCGCACCATCACGTAAACGAATATGACGTCGGCGCGTCATCACTTTGAGAAACTCTTCCAGATCATTTTCATGAATTTGATAGTCGATCATGATCATAATCGGACCACTTCTTGCTTTTAGGTCGAGTAAGAGTTCCGGCTCTCTAAAATGATCAAGAGGATTCAAATCAATTTGCGGGATTTCTTGAATTCTAAATTTTACCCCCGCAAGAGCCCCAACAATCAAGAATAGAGAACAAACACTCAAAGCAATTGTTGGAGAATAACCATCAGCCAAAATTCCCCAGATTGCACTACCAATAGCCATCCCTCCGTAAGATGATGTTTGGTAAAGCGCTAAAGAACGTGCAACAACCCAGCGTGGTGTAGAGAGTTGTACAGATGTATTAAACAATGATAATGCCAAAACCCAACATAAACCTGCAGGGAATAAAGCAATATGGCTAATAATCAGTGAGCGACTTATTCCCAATAAAAAACAAGAAAAGGCGAAACCAATAAATGCACTTGCAATGATTGTTTCTGAACGAAAATGATGCCGTACAAATGCATTAATAATCCCTGCTGTCATGGCTCCTAAGCCAAAACAACCAAGTAATGTACCGTAAAGAAGTGCACTCCCTCCGAGAACTTTATGCGCAACAATTGGCAAAAGAGCTAAAACCGAAATCGCCCCTATACCAAAAAGAAACGCTCGAACCATAATACTCAAGAGATTAGGTGACATCGCAACATAACGTAAACCATCTGAGACAGCTCCTAACAGTCTTTCTCTTGGCAATGGATTGTTTTCATAATTCGATTTCCAGAAAAATAATGCACCAATAAGAGGGATATAGCTTATAGCATTAAACAAAAAAGCGGCAGATGCCCCCAAAGTTGCAATGATGGCACCTCCAATAGCAGGACCAACACTTCGCATCAAATTAAAGCCGACACTATTCAAACTAACAGCAGCAGGAATATTTTCCCTGCTCACTATATCTCCTATCGTTGCTTGCCAAGAAGGATTATAAAAAGCTGTGCCACATCCAATCAAAAACGTGAAACATAATAAAAGCCAAGGTGTTAAAAATCCCATATAGGCTAAAATAGATAAACTCATGGATATAGCCATCATCATAATCTGTGCGCACAGCATAATTTGACGCCGATTAAAATTGTCTGCTAATGCCCCTGCCATTAAAGAAAACATAACAAGTGGTAATGTTGTCGCACTCTGAACCAACCCAACCATGGAATGCGAAGAACTAATTAACGCCATTAACCACCCTGCTCCAACAGCCTGTATCAGCCCTCCTAAATTAGAAATAAGAGTAGATGACCATAAATTTCGAAATACCGAATTACGAAAAAGTTTGAATGTTGAAATGCTCTGCATCTTTTTCCTCCAAATCGGTATTTATCATTTTTGTTACTACACACACGCTCATAATCTTCGTATCAAAAGAATGCATAAATCTTAAAAAAACTTCTCATAAAACCCTATTTAAATCAATATTTCAAAACAAAAGCTTTATTTAAAGAAAGACTTCAAAATGCTGTCAAGGACTAGTATTTTAATCTTCTTTCCTATATAAGAGCAAAAATAGGTAAGAGTCTTTGACTCTTCTTATTTTTTCGTAGACCCTGGCTGAACGACATCTCGGCTATGGGTGGCTTTATGTTTCTTCGTTTTTTGAAAGGATAATACGATGTCGATTACAGCTGAACGTAAACAAGCTCTTGTCGCAGAATACGCAAATAAAGTTGGTGATACAGGATCACCAGAAGTACAGATTGCTGTACTTTCTGAACGTATTTCTAATTTAACAAACCACTTTAAATCTCACAAAAAAGATAATCATTCTCGTCGTGGTCTTTTAAAGATGGTGTCTCAACGTCGGCGCCTTCTTGATTATCTTAAAGGAATTGACCAAAATCGTTATCAGATACTTATCAAGAAGTTAGGTTTGCGTCGCTAAAAAAAATGGGTGGTGTAAAACACCACCCATTTTTTCAACATGTTGCCTTTAGATAAAAATTTAAAAACTGACAAGTTATTATGGGATAGAGCTGCTCATTATTTCGTATTTAAGGCGATTTATCTCTCTCTTCTCACAACAAAAATGGAAGTAAGCTTGTTGTACACCCCAGAACTTGAAAATATGCTACGCAAAGCCAGAATGTGAGCAATCAAAGATTTAAACACTGGTCATTAAGGATAAAAAATGTTCAAAACGCACAAGATAGAAATTGAATGGGCCGGGCGTCCGCTCACCCTTGAAACAGGGAAAATAGCACGTCAAGCTGATGGTGCCGTGATTGCTACCTATGGAGAAACTATTGTCTTAGCAACCGTTGTATCAGCAAAAAGCCCAAAACCAGACCAGGACTTTTTTCCACTCACTGTTAATTATCAAGAAAAATCCTATGCTGTTGGTCGAATACCCGGTGGCTATTTAAAACGTGAAAGTCGTCCAAGTGAAAATGAAACTTTGGTTTCACGTTTGATTGATCGTCCAATTCGTCCTCTCTTCGTTGAGGGTTATAAAAATGATACACAAGTTATTGTTTCCGTTATACAGCATGATCTTGAAAATAATCCCGATATTCTTGCGATGATTGCCTCCTCTGCCGCATTGACGCTGTCAGGGGTTCCTTTCATGGGGCCTATAGCAGGTGCCCGCGTTGGCTATTGTAATGGACAATATATTCTCAATCCTCATATCGATGAAATGCCTGAATCAAAACTTGACCTTGTTGTTGCTGGAACAGAAAGTGCTGTTTTGATGGTTGAATCAGAAGCACAAGAATTACCAGAAGATATTATGTTGGGTGCTGTGATGTTTGGTCACAAGGGCCTTCAACCTGTTATTGATGCCATTATCAAGCTTGCTGAAGTTGCTGCAAAAGATCCGCGTGATTTTGTTCCTGAAGATCTTTCTGATCTTGAAAAAGCAATGGAAGAAATGGCGGAGCAAAGTATACGAAAGGCCTACACAATTACTGATAAGCAAGAACGTTATGCCGCAATTGATGCACTAAAAACAGAAATTATCGATAAGTTTATGCTAGAAACAGAAGAAGACTGTCAATTTAGTACAGACCAAATTGCAACCGTATTTAAACAGTTGCAAGCAAAAATTGTTCGCGGAAACATTCTTGATACAGAAAGGCGTATTGATGGACGCAATCTTTCTACTGTGCGCCCTATTCAATCGGAAGTGAGTATTTTACCCCGTACACATGGATCAGCACTCTTTACCCGCGGAGAAACGCAAGCAATTGTCGTTGCAACCTTGGGAACTGGTGAAGATGAACAATATGTTGATGCCTTAACCGGAATATATAAGGAAACATTCCTCCTCCATTATAATTTTCCACCATTTTCAGTAGGAGAAACAGGACGCCTTGGCTCTCCTGGTCGTCGTGAAATTGGACATGGAAAATTAGCATGGCGGGCGATTCACCCCATGTTGCCAACAAAAGAATCTTTTCCTTATACCATTCGTGCTGTCTCAGAAATTACTGAATCTAACGGTTCTTCTTCTATGGCAACGGTTTGTGGAACATCGCTTGCTCTCATGGATGCTGGTGTTCCTTTATCTCGCCCCGTTGCAGGTATTGCCATGGGCTTGATTAAAGAGGGAGAACGCTTTGCTGTTCTATCTGATATCTTAGGAGATGAAGATCACCTTGGAGATATGGATTTTAAAGTTGCAGGAACAGAAAATGGTATTACTGCTTTGCAAATGGATATCAAAATTGACGGTATTACTGAAGAGATTATGAAAGTCGCACTTGAACAAGCCAAAGATGGACGAATCCATATCCTTCATGAAATGAGTAAAGCTTTAACCAGTGCTCGCGCTGAACTGAGCGAATTTTCACCACGTATTGAAGTTATGAATATTGCTGTCGATAAAATTCGTGATGTAATCGGCTCTGGTGGTAAAGTTATTCGAGAAATTGTGGAACAAACTGGAGCAAAAATTAATATTGAAGACGATGGTACCATTAAAATTGCTTCTGCTGATGCTAAAACCATTGAAGCAGCAAAACGCTGGATCCATTCTATTGTCGATGAACCTGAAGTTGGTGCTATCTACCAAGGAACAGTTGTAAAAACTGCAGATTTTGGTGCATTTATAAACTTCTTTGGTTCTCGTGATGGGCTCGTTCATATCTCTCAACTTGCATCAGAACGTGTCACCAAAACAACTGATATTGTTAAGGAAGGTGATAAAGTTTGGGTTAAACTCATGGGCTTTGATGAGCGTGGAAAAGTTCGGTTATCAATGAAGATTGTTGATCAAGAAACCGGAAAGGAAATTACCGATGATCAATCGGTGAGAGAAGAAAAGGGCATAGATGAAAAAAAACAACCTGAAAATAAGCGCCGTCGGAAGAAAAAAGAAGAATAATTTTTTCTTCTTATCGTAATCATGGAATGCCATCCCAACATTGGAGTGGCATTTTTCTTTGAAAGAATCACATGTGTTATCATTTTTACCTTTTGAAAATCATGCACTCCCTTATCCAGATCCAAACCAATGCTGGCTAAGTTTTGGTTTAACGCAAGTGCCTGCTCCAGAATGGACGCAAAATTTAAAAGTCATCACGCCTTGGCGACCAGATTTTTTAAAATTTGTCGATACTCAATTTCACTGCTCTCCTCAAATAGATAAAACTCTCATTTATGATGGTGCGTTTTTGCACCTGAGCAAATATCGTGGTTTTAATCAAAATTGTTTCCTTGATTTATTAGAATGTGTTAAACCTAGTGGATGGATTGTGATCAGTGGAAATAAAACGTCTGGTGCTGCTTCAATGATGAAATGGGTCAAAAAAATTGTCCCCATCACCCATAAACTATCTAAAAATCATGGTCTTGTATTTTGGCTTCAAGTTCCTCCACAAATAGAGAAACAAAATATTGCACAATTGCGCTCACCACCGCTTTCTTTTGATAAATTTCAAACTACTTCTGGTATGTTCTCACATGGTCGTATTGATCTAGGATCTGCTGCCCTTGCTTCTTATCTGCCCAAAGTTATTTCTGGGAAAACAGCTGATTTTGGAGCTGGTTGGGGATATCTTTCTCACGTTGCACTTGAAAGCGATGTAAAGCTTACGACTTTTGATCTCTATGAAGCAGACTACAACGCTTTGAAAGCAGCAAAACAACACCTTAAATCTATAACAGCCCCTTTTCCAATTCATTTTTATTGGCATGACCTTGTGCGTGAGCCTGTCACAAGCCTGTATGACACAATCATTTCAAATCCACCGTTTCACACACAACAAACGACAGATGTCTTCTTAGGAAAACATTTTATTATAAATGCTGAAAAATGCCTAAGGCCAGGTGGCAGTCTACTTCTTGTTGCAAACCGCCACCTTCCTTATGAAACATTGTTAAAAAATATTTTCTGCACAGTGTTGATCCATGAACAAGCCCATGGTTTCAAAATTATTGAAGCACGCAGATAAACAAAACAAGCAATATCTCTAAAGAATAAAACGAGAAAGATCAATATCAGCAGCAAGCTCACCAATAGATTTTCTGACATAAGCAGCATCAATTTTAAACGATGTTCCAGCTCTATCTGGTGCCGTAAAAGAAATCTCATCTAAAACACGCTCCATAACGGTCTGCAAACGGCGTGCCCCTATATTTTCAATCCTTGCATTTAAATCTACAGCAATATCTGCTAAAGCATCAATCGCATCATCGGTAATTTCCAAATGGACCTCTTCCGTTGCCATAAGAGCAATATATTGTTTAATCAAACTTGCTTCTGGTTCTGTTAGAATGCGTCGTAAATCTTCTCTTGTGAGAGGATTTAATTCTACGCGAATAGGCAAACGTCCTTGAAGTTCCGGTAATAAATCAGATGGCTTGGAAACATGAAATGCACCAGAGGCAATAAAGAGAATATGATCTGTTTTGATTTGCCCATATTTTGTAGCAATGGTTGTTCCTTCCACCAAAGGCAAAAGATCACGTTGGACGCCCTCACGCGAAACCGCTGCACTGGCTCCACCATCCCTCGTTGCAATTTTATCAATCTCGTCGATAAAAACAATACCGTCATTTTCAGCTACACGAAGCGCTTCTTGAATAATTTGTTCCTGATCAAGGAGTTTTTCAGATTCATCATCAATGAGCGGTTTGAAAGCATCCCTTACTGTCGTTTTACGGACTTTTGTACGACTGCCTATTTTGCCCAAAATATCGGATAAATTCATAATCCCCATTTGCGCCCCAGGCATACCAGGAATATCAAAGGTTGAAGCACTATTGCTATTATTATCGGCGACTTCAATTTCAATCTCTTTCTCATCCAATTCACCTTCACGCAATTTTTTGCGAAAACTATCACGGGTAGCCGGACTTGCTGTTTTACCAACAAGAGCATCTAAAACGCGCTCTTCAGCATTCACGTGAGCCTTTTCTTTTATTTCATCGCGTTTCTTTTCACGCACAAGAGAAATGGCAATTTCAACAAGATCTCGAATAATTTGCTCAACGTCACGCCCCACATAACCAACTTCAGTAAATTTCGTTGCTTCTACTTTAACAAAAGGGGCTCCAGAAAGTTTTGCTAATCGACGTGCAATCCCTGTTTTACCAACACCTGTTGGTCCTATCATTAAAATATTTTTTGGCATCACTTCTTCACGCATCGGCTCATCAAGCTGTTGTCTACGCCACCGATTGCGCAGTGCAATAGCTACAGAACGCTTGGCATCATTTTGGCCAATAATAAAACGATCAAGTTCAGAAACAGTCTCACGAGGGGAAAATACAACACACATTTAAATAGCTTTCTCTAAAGAAGATAATTCTGCATCCAATGTTTCAATCGTAAAATGATCATTGGTGTAAACACAAATTTTAGCGGCAATAGCCATAGCTTTACGGGCAATCGTTTCGGCATCCAAATCCAAGTCCATCAGTGCCCGCGCTGCTGAAAGAGCAAAATTTCCTCCAGAGCCAATGGCCATAACCCCATCTTCTGGTTCTAAAACATCACCAAGCCCTGTTAGAGCTAAAGTTACTTTCTTATCAGCCACGAGCATCATTGCTTCCAAACGACGCAAATAGCGATCTGTTCGCCAATCTTTTGCAAGCTCTACACAGGCACGCATAAGCTGATCAGGATATTGCTCAAGCTTTGTTTCCAATCTTTCCAGTAATGTGAAAGCATCTGCCGTAGCACCTGCAAAACCAGCAATAACCACTCCGCTCTTCCCAAGACGACGAACTTTACGTGCATTGCCTTTCATAATCGTCTGTCCAAGAGAGACCTGACCGTCGCCAGCCATCACAACTTTGCCACCTTTTCGTACCGTAATAATCGTTGTACCATACATTATGTCTGGCTTATGTTCTGTCATAAGGGCACTCCTTAAATATTACTTTTCTTTTTAATATTATCTTTTCATTCAATGTAAAACTCAATGTCTATTGTCCTATTTAAGAACATATACAGCAAAACACAATGATTCAGCATCACTCAATTTGTTGAAATTGAAAAAATGATATTATTGTTGTCAATGTAAATTACTGCTAAATAGTTTTATGTAAAAAGTTTGTGCCTTTATAGAGGAAAATTATGAAAAAAATAGCTATAGGAACCTTAGGTGGAACAATTGCAATGACTGCCGATCGTTTTGGCCACATGCAACCGACTTTAACCTCAGATAACCTCATAAAAAGTGTTCCTGATTTAAATAACATTGCTGATATTCATGCACAAACATTAATGCAAATACCCAGTGGATCTTTATCTTTTAAAATTCTTTTTGAAATAATAGAGTGGGCAAAACAACAAATAAACGCTGGTGCAAAAGGAATTGTCTTAACGCAAGGCACTGATACTCTTGAAGAAACTGCTTTTTTTCTTTCTCTTTATTGGAAGAAAGATGAACCACTCATCATAACCGGTGCTATGCGTACCCCTCACGAAGCAGGTGCTGATGGGCCTGCTAATATTTTAGCAGCAACGCGTGTCGCGGTCGCCCCACAAAGTCGTAACAGAGGCGTTCTTGTTGTCATTAATGATACCATTCACTCACCTTATTGGCTCTATAAAAGCCACACCGTCAAGGTTGAAACATTTCAATCAGGTCTTGTAGGTATTGTAGGAACTATTTTAGAGGGAAAACTTATTTATTTTAATGATCGAAAATTTTTTCCGACAACATTTGATCTTCCCCAAAACTACGATCATCAAATTGCACTTCTCTATTCCTCTTTATCATCTGATGCACAATTAATGAAACTTTGCCTTGAAAGTGGACATTATGCTGGACTTGTTATTGCTGGTTTTGGTGCAGGACACTGTAGTTTTCAAGAAGCAGATCTTGTACAACAATATGCACAAAAAATACCAATTATTATTGCTAGTCGTTGTTGTAATGGCTCAACAACTCGTATAACTTATGGCTATAAAGGTTCAGAAATCGATATGATTGCTTCGGGTGCTTTTATGTCTGGGTATTTATCAGCAGTAAAAGCGCGTCTGCTTTTATGGGCTTTTTTAGCACAAGGGTACTCATTGGCACAAATCCGTACATACTGGAATGACTGGACGATAAGTTAATAAAAATGATCTGTTATCTTAAAGAGAAGGCATGCAAAACGAAATTTATTTAAACACAAAGCAGCTCACCTGCCCGCTCTTAATCAAGAGCTACATCAAAAAGTTTCGATAAATAAAAATGATTGATACGACTATAAAAAAAATTAATCAGGAAGATAATTTGGTCAAATCCATTTCTGACCGATATTCACCTTATCGTGTTTTTACAGCACAAGAATGGTCAGAATTTCGTGCGGATACACCTCTTACTTTAACTTTTGATGAAATTAAGCGTTTACGCTCTATTGATGATCCCATCGATCTTGAAGAAGTCCAACGCATTTATCTTTCTTTATCACGTCTGCTCTCATGCCATGTTGAAGCAGTGCAGGAACTTTTTCACAAACGTCAGCAGTTTCTCCATCAAGAAGAGAGTCAAAAAACGCCCTTTATTATTGGAATTGCTGGTTCTGTAGCTGTAGGAAAATCTACCACCGCTCGTATCCTTCAAGAGCTGTTAAAACGTTGGACATCTAGTCTTAAAGTTGATCTGATCACAACGGATGGTTTTCTCTATCCTAATGCGATCTTAGAACAAAAAAATCGTATGAATCGTAAAGGATTTCCTGATTCCTATGACATCAAAAAATTACTATGCTTTCTTTCGGCTATAAAAGCAGGTATTGGAAATGTCCCTGCTCCTCTTTATTCTCATATGACTTATGATGTTCTAAAAAATCACACAATTATCATTGACCGCCCTGATATTTTAATTATTGAAGGTATTAATGTTCTGCAAGTCAGTGATCTTCCTAAAGATGGTAAGGTCATTCCTTTTGTTTCAGATTTTTTTGATTTTTCAATCTATGTCGATGCTGAAACAGAAGTCATTCGGCACTGGTACTTGGAACGTTTTAAACGTTTGCGTAAAACAGCTTTTCAAAATCCTGAATCCTATTTTCATCGTTATGCACTCCTGCATGAAGAAGAAGCCTTAAAAATCGCTGAAAATATTTGGCAAACGATTAACTTAAAAAACTTACAAGAAAATATATTGCCAACACGACCACGGTCCAATCTCATTCTTCGAAAGGGAAAAAATCACTTGGTCGAGTATGTCGCACTTAGACGACTATAAGGATCTCATAAACTATGCAACAACATTCCATTCATTTTACCTCAACACGTATTGATAACAGTTACCCTATTATCTTAGTAAATCAAAGAAATCTTGCTAACTTATCACTTGATGCCTCAGCGACAGCATGGATAAAAGTTAATGATTTTACTGGAAAAGCAGGGCAAATACTCTTTGTTCCTCACGAAACGGGACATTTAAAAAAAGTTTTATTTGGAATTGGCAATGGGAGCGATCCCTTTATCACAGGTCTTCTTGCTCAAAAACTTCCTGCTGGTCACTGGCATTTAGAAGGTGAAACCTCTGATGAAATAAATACCTATCTTGGATTAGCACTGGGAAGCTATCAATTTAACCGTTATCGCCAAAATTCTTTTTTAAAATCATTATCTATCCATGTCAATGAATCCGTTGATTTTGATGAGCTCAAACGTATTTATGAAACTGTCTTCTTCATCCGTGATCTCATCAATATTCCAGCTAATGATATGACCCCTGATACTCTTGAAGAAGAGGCACGACAACTAGGGAAAACATACGGTGCTCATGTCCACAGTATTTGTGGAGATGATCTCTTAACCCATAACTTTCCGATGATTCATGCCGTAGGACGTGCAGGCAGCACTGCACCACGATTGATTGAATTACACTGGGGGCAAGAGCATCATCCTAAAATAACGTTGGTAGGCAAAGGCGTAACTTTTGATACGGGAGGGCTGGATATTAAATCAGCCAATAACATGTTGCTTATGAAAAAAGACATGGGAGGTGGAGCACATGTTTTGGGATTGGCTAAACTTATTATGGATGCGAAATTGCCTTTCCGTCTACGTGTTTTGATTCCAGCTGTAGAAAATGCAATTTCTGCAAATGCTTACCGACCAGGTGATATTCTCAAAAGTCGTAAGGGATTAACTGTTGAAGTGGGGAATACAGATGCTGAAGGGCGACTTGTCCTTGCTGATGCACTTGCATATGGTGATGAAGAAAGCCCAAAATTCATGCTTTGCATGGCTACTTTAACGGGCGCAGCACGTATCGCATTAGGACCAGATCTTCCCGCATTTTATTGTAATGATGCAATATGGGCACAACAAATTTCTGAATCGGCTCACTCTGTTTTCGATCCTCTTTGGCAAATGCCCCTTTGGAAACCTTACTTGGAAATGTTATCTTCACCAAATGCTGATCTGAACAACATAACGGGAAATAACTATGCCGGCTCTATAGTGGCTGCTTTATTTCTTAACTCTTTCGTTGAAAGAGCCGAACATTTTGCGCATTTTGATCTTTATGGCTGGGTTCCTAAAGAAAAACCAGGCTATCCTGTCGGTGGATCTGCACAAGTTATTCGTGCTCTTTATAATCTCTTTAAAAACTAAAAATTGACACAAAATATCCACAAAGATAGACAATTGTGAGACTTTAGGAGTGGTTGCTTATCGTCTCTAATGATGCTCTTTGCTTTATTTAACGATGAAAAGCTCTGCGATTTTACAGTGGTTATAAACTTATTTTAAAGACAAAAATGAAAGGGCAACGAATGGTCTCTAAAGATCCAAGGTTACATGCATTTAGAGAAGATCTCGCTGACAAACGTCTTGAAACAGAGGTCACAGCGCAGCGCTTTGTGCAAGGTGAAAAAAGACGTGTTAATGTTCCTGTTGCTGGACTGTTTAAAGAAAACAGTAAAAAAAGCGAAATGCAAACCCAATGCTTACTTGGAGAAGAGCTTCTTATCTTTGAACAAGGAGAATCCATGTCGTGGGGACAATCTCTTAAAGATGGTTACGTTGGTTATATTGATACAACAGCACTTTGTACATCAAACATAAAACAAGCACATATCGTTTCAGTCCCACGTACTTTTCAATATTTCCAAGCTGATTTGCGTGGGCCAATGGAATATCCTTTATCTATGGGAAGTAAGGTAACTGTTGTTGATGAAGTTGAAGTGCGTGAAACTATGTATTCTATACTTGAAAACGGAAAAGCAATCATCAGCAATCATCTCAGTCCCATTGGCCGTGTATATAAAGATTATGTTACCGTTGCTGAAATGTTCATCCGCACACCTTACCTTTGGGGTGGTGTCAGTGGTTTCGGACTTGATTGCTCAGGACTCATCCAGCTTTCCATGATTATGACCGGTCAAATGGTTTTACGTGATACTGACATGCAGCAGAAAACTATAGGGACTCCGCTCTCAGACAGTGATGAACTTCAACGAGGTGACTTAATTTTTTGGCAAAGTCATGCTGCCATTATGGTTGATCATGAAAATATCATTCATGCAAATGGCTTTTCTATGGACGTTATAATTGAACCACTAGAGGGAGTCATTAAACGTATTTCTCAAACATATCAACGATATCCCATCACAAAACGTCGTCCAATTCAAGAAACTTAATCCCCCTATAAAAACAAATCATTGAATGTCTTTATATTTAATCGTCCATTAATCGCATGTTTTATCTGTTTTAAATCGTTTTTCTTACACACAGCTCTTTGTATGTTATCGAAATTTTTTTGAATGAAAAATCGTAAAATATCAACAGAAAAAGGATAGTTTATGCTTATAAAACACTATGTTATTATATTAAATGTATGACGATAATGCTTAAAATATTGAACATGTAAAATAATCTCTCATAACAAGCTCAAAGCATTCTCTTCTAAAGAGTCTTTTGAATTTTTCTTATTATCGATATCTTATGAAATAAATACCCCTGATATCTCTTAGCACCCCTAAGCTCAACTCACAACAATATGCATAAACAGTATAAATCCATTATCTAGCACCATTTTATACTTCTGAATCATGCAAAGCTACCATTATAAATTTTTCAAATTCTCAATGTCGCGATAATCTCTTAGCTATTGGAGAGTGTTCTTTCAGCACAAACTTCAGGTCTTTTTTAATTGTTTTATCCACTTGTTTTATCCACGTGGGGCTCTCCGCTTGGAGCGTGCAAGAATGGTTTTGATTGATTGAGCATCCATAGATTTTAAATGTGAAGATTTTACAGAGCTGAGCTTTTCCATCTAGTATGAAAAATTATAAATAAATACTTATAGTTAAACAATATTTTCTTCTTATATTCCTTAAAGAAGATGATTTTTTAATACCTGCACCAATGGTTTATCAGCATCAGGCATAGGATATTTCTCAAGATCACCAATAAAAACCCATTTTAAATCTTGCCCTTCTCGTCCCCTAGCAACACCTTCATAATGGTAACAAAGATACAATGGCATTAGGAGATGAAATGTCTCATAGCTATGGCTTGCAAATGTTAAGGGCTGTAAATTATCCATCTGAACATGAATACCGAGTTCTTCTTCTAATTCACGAATCAATGATGTTTCTGGAATTTCGCCTTGTTCAACCTTTCCACCAGGAAACTCCCATAAACCAGCTAGTGATTTTCCTTGAGGACGCTTGGTAAGCAGAACACGATTATCTTGATCTAATAATGCACAAGCAACAACAAGAAGAAGTAAACTTTTTGTACCCATATCGCTCTCCAAATGGGATAAAGATAACCATCTTTTTCCTCTCACCCTCTCCTTCAAAATGAAAGTGCTAAAATACTCCCTACTCTCCCCCGAATATACAGATATCTAATGTCAAATTTATGATATATCCGTTAACTTCTATAATCGCTATTGATCATAACGTACTCTTTTGTTAAATCGCAAGACCAAACCGTCGCTGTACTCTCACCCAAACCGATATCAACACGAATTGTGATGTGTTTTCCTCGCATATAAGCAGCTATTTTTTCTTCACAATATTCAGGATCTCGTTCACCATTGATCGCCAAACGATGTTCACCAAACCAAATTGTCAATAGATCACGATCGACTTCAACACCTGCCTTTCCAACTGCCATAACGACTCGCCCCCAGTTGGCATCTTCACCGGCAATAGCCGTTTTTACAAGTGGTGAATTTGCAATGGATAAAGCAATAGTCTTCGCAGCCTTATCTGTTGTAGCACCACTTACATTAACCTCAATTAAATGACGTGCACCTTCACCATCACATACAACTTGGAGTGCAAGTTCATGCAAAAGTTCACTCAATTGTTTCACAAAAGTGCCATAACGTGGATCAGATCGACTTTTAAGGCATGGAAAATGTTCTTTTCCTGTCGCAAATAACATAAGCGTATCTGAAGTTGAAGTATCACTATCAACAGTAATCGAATTGAAAGAACCCTCAACGGCTTCTGATAACATGGATTGAAGCATATCCGAAGAAATAGTCGCATCACTGACCACAAACGAGAGCATTGTCGCCATATCGGGTGCAATCATACCTGCACCTTTTGCAATTCCATGAATGGTAACATTCTCTCCCCCACAAGTAAATTTACGCGTAGAAAGTTTTGGAAATGTGTCGGTTGTCATTATGGCTTTTGCAGCTTCCAACCAATTTCCCTCTTTTGCTGTCTCTGCCATACTTGGTAAAAGATTTACAATACCCGATGCATCCATTGGCTCACCAATAACACCTGTAGAAGCTATAAAAATTTCATTTTCTCTAACCTTTAAAGTATTCGCTGCTGCACAGATGATTTCATCGGTTGTGTTTTTTCCTTTGCTTCCTGTAAAAGCATTTGCATTTCCAGAATTTACAACAACCCCCCTTGCAACCCCATGGGGAAGAGATGCACGACAATGCTCTACAGGAGCAGATGGACATTTTGAGCATGTAAAAACACCAGCTACACTTGCCGGCTTATCGAATACAATAAAAAGGAGATCTGTACGATCTTTATATTTAATCCCAGCTTTAGCTGTTGCTATCCGCACACCAGATAGTGGCGGAAGCTCCGACATGTTTTGCGGAGATAACGGAGATATTTTTAAAATCACACTCTGTTTTCCATAAAAAGATAAATGATCATAGATAAGTCGTCTCTCATAAATGACTTCTCAGCTTTTTGAACGACACTCATCACTCAAATCACCCAGCAAAATACTTTCTACCTCTTCTTCCTTATTATTCCGTATCTTCTTCGTCGGATGTCTCATCGGGAAGCAGCGTTCCATTTTGATTAAGCGATTCCATGACTTTTGTAACATTAGGATCAGGATATTTCACATCTATCTTGCTACGCAAATCAACAATTAGTTCTTGATAGCGCTTTTTTATCAACTGTGTACGCAACATCTCTTTAACATCATCAAATGTGGGAGGCTGTTTTACACGACGATCTTCTAATTTAATAATATGCCAACCAAAAGGACTTTCAACGGGTTGTTTCGTGTATTCGCCAACTTTCAAACCAAATGCTGCATCTTCAAAAGGCTTGACCATTTGACCATGGCTAAAATAACCAAGATCGCCCCCAACAGCAGCGGAACCATCTGTTGAACTTTTTTTGGCAATCTCTTCGAAATTTTCGCCTTTATTTAAACGCTTAACGATAGCTTCTGCTTCTTTTCTGGTTTTGACCAAAATATGACGCGCTTTAACTTCATCCTCTTTAGGTAAAGCAGCAATTTCTTGCTTATAAAGATCTTCCAAATCAGTATCCGATATTTTGTCAACAATCATCTGTTTAAAATAAAGCTGTTGAAGCACATTGTCACGCATAACAACCATACGTTTATCATAAGCCTCTGTCTTATCAAGACCTTTGCTTCTTGCCGCTTTTGCAAGTGCCTGCATATCCACATAGGCCTTTAAAACCATGATACGGCGCTGTTCATCAGGAAAACGGGCTAAATTAGGATTTATTTCAAGCGCTAACTCATCCAATTGTCCTGCTGTAATATTATTCCCATCAATAACAGCCATAACATGAGAAGGAGAAACAGCTTTTTCAGAAGCTTTTTCCAAAGTCTTTAAATCATTCGGCGATGAATTCAAACTTTCTGTGGCCCTCACCCCTAAACTTGTACTTGCCAATAAAGCTGATGCTAAAAACAGCGTGATAAAGTTAAATTTCATAAATATACTCCTTAAAAATGCAAGGCAGGTTCAAGATTCCAATTTTCTATACCATAACACTTTAATATTTAAACATAGAGAAATAAATTAGCAATTTATTTTAAAAAATATAAAATTGCTCTTTTATCTCAGTTTTTTCAACCCTATCTAACGCAAATGAAAAACGTGATAATAGAGAAAAATGGCACATTATATCTTAATATCTTAAATTACTTTGAATTGTATCCGTTAAATAACATACCTAAAGTTGACATAGCGCCCTTAGCCTCTTATCTCTACTTTACAGTTTAAAGTGAAAAATTGCACACCGGCAAATATAATGGTACCATCTGCATTTCATGATATCGGAAAACTTAAAGAAAATGTGGAACATGGGGAAATCATATGAATTTCCCAACAAGAATGATAACGATTAAAAGAAAGGGCCAGAGATGGTCAGTTTAGGTGTTTTTGCACGTAAATTTTTTGGTTCAGCTCATGAGAGACGTCTCAAAGCACTCCGCCAAAAAGTTGCACAAATTAATGCATTGGAAGAACAATTCGTAAAATTAAGCGATGAGCAGCTTTACCAAAAGACAGAAATCTTTCGTAAACGTCTTAGTGAAGGTGAAAGTGTTGATTTACTCTTACCGGAAGCCTTCGCAACGGTTCGCGAAGCTGCAAAACGTGTTTATGATATGCGTCCTTTTGACGTACAACTTATTGGTGGAATGGTCCTTAACGACTGTGGTATAGCGGAAATGCGTACCGGTGAAGGCAAAACATTAATGGCAACGTTGCCAATTTATCTCAATGCATTGGAAGGTAAAGGCGTTCATGTTGTGACAGTAAACGATTATCTCGCTAGTCGTGATGCTGAAACAATGGGAAAAATTTTCGGTTTTCTAGGACTAACAAC
The DNA here is from genome assembly GCF_028618425.1 of Bartonella sp. ML70XJBT. Classification (NCBI taxonomy): domain Bacteria; kingdom Pseudomonadati; phylum Pseudomonadota; class Alphaproteobacteria; order Hyphomicrobiales; family Bartonellaceae; genus Bartonella; species Bartonella sp. ML70XJBT. The sequence goes on along the minus strand of NZ_JAQISX010000003.1, from coordinate 37,538 downwards.
AGGCGTAATTCTCCATGACCTTGATAGTGATGCCCGTCGAGCAGCCTATGCATGCGACATCACCTATGCAACAAATAATGAATTAGGTTTTGATTATTTGCGTGATAATATGGCCTTTGATCGTAGTCAAATGGTTCAACGGGGGCATCACTATGCAATTGTCGATGAAGTAGATTCGATTCTCATTGATGAAGCACGTACTCCTCTTATCATTTCTGGCCCTCTAGAAGATCGTACTGACTTCTATAACCTTATTGACACATTTATTCCTGCCTTAACTCCAGAAGACTATGAAATAGATGAAAAACAAAAAACAACAACTTTTACTGAAGTTGGTACTGAAAAAATTGAAAAAATGCTCGAACAAGCTGGACATCTTAAAGGTGAAAGTCTTTATGACATAGAAAATGTCGCTATCGTTCATCATATCAATAATGCTCTTAAAGCCCATAAACTGTTTGCTCGCGATAAAGATTACATTGTTCGCAATGATGAAATCGTTATTATTGACGAATTTACAGGGCGAATGATGCCTGGGCGGCGTTATTCTGAAGGACTTCATCAAGCGTTAGAAGCTAAAGAGCGTGTTGCTATTCAACCAGAAAATCAAACACTTGCTTCCATTACTTTCCAAAATTATTTCCGTATGTATAGAAAACTTTCTGGAATGACTGGAACAGCCAAAACAGAGGCTGAAGAATTCAGTAATATTTATGGCCTTGAGGTTGTAGAAGTCCCTACAAATTTGCCCATACAACGTATTGATGAAGATGATGAAATTTATCGAACAGCAGAAGAGAAATATCGGGCAATTGTGCGTGATATCCGTCAAGCGCATGAAAAAGGACAACCTATTCTTGTTGGAACAACCTCTATTGAAAAGTCAGAACAATTGGCAGAGCGTTTGCGAAAAGAAGGCATTACCGATTTTAGAGTCTTAAATGCTCGCTATCACGAACAAGAAGCGTACATCATTGCGCAAGCAGGAGTTCCTAGAGCTCTCACCATCGCAACCAACATGGCTGGTCGCGGTACTGATATACAGCTTGGGGGGAATGTTGAGATGCGTATCCGACAAGAATTACAGGATATCCCCGAAGGTCCAGAGCGGACAGCTAAAATTGAAGAAATAAAAAAAGATGTTCAGAAGCTTAAAGACAAAGCTTTAGCGGCTGGTGGTCTTTACGTCATTGCGACGGAACGCCATGAAAGCCGTCGTATTGATAACCAGCTTCGTGGACGTTCTGGTCGCCAAGGTGATCCTGGGCGCTCAAAATTCTTTCTTTCTCTTCAAGATGATCTCATGCGTATCTTCGGCTCCAATCGTATGGATGGAATGCTGCAAAAACTTGGATTGAAAGAAAATGAAGCTATTATCCATCCCTGGATTAATAAAGCCCTTGAAAAAGCACAAAAAAAAGTCGAAGCACGAAACTTTGAAATTCGTAAAAATCTTCTAAAATATGATGATGTCATGAATGATCAACGCAAGGTTATTTTTGAACAGCGTATGGAGATCATGAACACAGACGATTTATCAGACATGATCCATGAAATGCGTGATGAAGTTGTGGAAGATCTTGTAGAAACTTATATTCCATCAGGAACATATTCTGAAAAGTGGAATGTGAAAGCTCTACAAGAGGAAATTCACCAACTCTTCAATCTTGAGCTTCCAATCGAGATATGGGCAAAAGAAGATGGAATTGCCGAAGAACAGATTTTAGAGCGTATCTTAGATGCTGTTACCAAACTCGAAAATGAGCGCACTGAACGCTACTCTCCAGAGGTTATGGCTTATTTTCATAAAGCAGTATTGCTCGAAACCATTGACACGTTATGGCGTGAACATCTGGTAAGTTTAGATCATTTGCGTTCTGTTGTTGGTTTTCGTGGTTATGCGCAGCGAGATCCACTCAATGAATATAAGACTGAGTCCTTTGAACTTTTTCAGAGCATGCTGAAAAGTTTACGCAGAATCGTGATTTCTAAACTCATGCGTTTTGAAATTATTCAGCAACCCACAGAACCACTCATGCCTGTGCAAACGGATGTAGATCACTTTGTTCCAAATGATCAAGAGGAAGGAAAAACTTCCACTCTGTGGGCACGAACACAAGAAAATAGAATTGTTAACCCGAAAGACCGTGATCCCAACGACGTTACCACATGGGGCAAGGTGGGACGTAATGAACGTTGTCCTTGTGGTTCAGAAAAAAAATACAAACATTGTCATGGTGCCTTCGTTTAAAAAAACAATGAAGAAGATGAAGAAAAAGCGAAATTATGAGAAGGAATTACGTGCTGCTGGTCTAAGAGTAACACGTCAAAGGCGCATTATTCTTGATATTTTGGCTGAAACAAATGATCATCCCAACGCATTTGAAATTTTTCAGCGTGCTCACAAAATAGATTCGAGTATTTCGCTTTCAACCGTTTATAGAACAATGAAAACATTAGAGGGAAATGGAACAATTCATCGCCATAGCTTTAGTGGTGGACCCTCTCGTTTTGAGCAAGCAGATGGCCAACATCATGATCATCTTATTGATGTGGAAACAGGACAAGTTATTGAATTTCATTCTGATATTATTGAAAAGTTGCAAGAAGAAATTGCTAAATCTCTTGGCTATGATATTATTCACCATCGCCTTGAACTTTATGGGAAGAAAACAACTCTCAAGTAGCTGATTTCACATATATCATCAAAAAATGCGCGTTATGAAAATCAGATTTTTTACAAGTTTTTCAAAAAAAACTATCGTTTTCATTGGCAAGAGAGTTTTTCTGCTTTATTAGCCTTTTTATCTGATGCTGTAAGGTAATCAACTGCTTGTATTATAACAAATAAACAAATTAGGCCAATATTATCATGGTTTCTTTGCCAAAAGATCGTATGAGACAGCTTGAAAAGCGCTTCGAAATAATTGAAAGCCAAATGGCAAAAAACCCAGATGCTGAAACTTATGTGAAATTAGCTTCTGAGTATGCAGAACTACAGCCAATTGTTTCTTCTATACGAACACTCAGTGCTCTTTATAGAGAAATTACGGATCTCGAGACACTTATCAGTGATAAACTCACAGATACAGAGATGCGTCATCTTGCCCAAGAAGAATTACCATTGTTATGTCAGAAAATAGAACAACTTGAGCAAGAACTCCAGATTCTTCTTTTACCTAAAGACGTTGCTGATGAAAAAAGTGCCATTGTTGAAATTCGCGCAGGAACAGGCGGTTTAGAAGCAGCACTTTTTGCAGGAGATCTTTTCCGTATGTATGAGCGTTATGCCGCTTCCCATAACTGGAAAGTTGAAGTTGTTTCACTTAATGAGGGAGAAGTTGGTGGATATAAAGAAATTATTGCCAGTATTTCAGGGAAAGGCGTTTTTTCTAAACTGAAATTTGAATCAGGCGTTCATCGTGTACAACGCATCCCTGAAACAGAAACCGGTGGACGTATCCATACATCTGCTGCTACCGTTGCTGTCCTTCCAGAGGCTGAAGAAATTGATATTGAAATTCGTCCTGAAGATATCCGCATTGACACCATGCGTGCCTCTGGAGCAGGAGGACAGCATGTCAATACAACGGACTCAGCTGTTCGTATCACGCATATTCCAACAGGGATTATGGTTGTGCAAGCAGAAAAATCACAACACCAAAACCGTGCACGGGCGCTGCAAATTTTACGTGCACGCCTATTTGATATCAAACGACAAAAAGCGGAAAATGAACGTTCCGCTTCCCGTAAAAATCAGGTTGGCTCTGGTGATCGCTCAGAACGTATTCGTACCTATAATTTTCCACAAGGACGTGTCACTGATCACCGTATTAATCTCACTCTCTATAAACTTGACCGCATTCTAGAAGGAGAGCTTGATGAGATTATTCACGCACTCATATCCGATCATCAGACAGCCCTCCTTATGGAAATGGATGATCATGGATGAACGCGTATACTCTCAACAATGTTATCCGACAAACTCAAGAAAAATTGCGCACTCAGGGAGTTTCTGAAGCCAATCTTGAGGCAAAAATGCTTGTTGAATGGATCACAAATACAAATGCAGCAGATAGAATTCTTCAACCAAATTTCTGCCTATCTTTTGAACAAATTGCACAATTAGAAAGCGCCATTCAACGACGTATTGCTGGCAAACCTGTCTACCGTATTATAGGCGTGAGAGAATTTTATGGTATATCTTTCGCACTCTCTCAAGAAACATTAGAACCTCGTCCTGATACAGAGACATTGGTAGATCTTGTTTTACCATTCCTCAAAAAACAGAGTGAAAAATCAGAAAAAATAACGCTACTGGATATGGGAACAGGAAGCGGTGCTATTGCTATTGCAATTCTTAAACAAGTTCCTCAATCTTATGCAGTGGCTGTTGATATTTCTGAAAATGCCCTCAAAACAGCGACAAAAAATGCAAAGAATGCAAATGTTATCAATCGTTTTACACCCCTTCTTAGTGATTGGTTTGATTCTGTTACAGGTCAATTTGATCTTATTATTTCCAATCCACCCTATATTCCAGAAAAAGATATCCAAAATCTTGCAAAAGAAGTGCGGCTCTATGATCCATTGCGTGCACTGATCGGTGGAAAAGATGGTCTTACTTTTTATCGAAAGCTTTCTGATAAAGCCGCAAACTACTTAAAAGCAGAAGGTTATGTTGCTGTCGAAATCGGCTGCTTTCAAGAAAAAGAAGTTTGCGACTTATTTGAAAAAAATGGCTTTAAGTGCTTAGAAATACGCAAAGACTTAAGTGGTATCCCCCGCGCCCTTCTCTTTGTATACAACTCTTAAAATTCCCAATCATCATCTGTCGTTGCAACTGCCTTGCCAATGACATACGAGGAACCTGCTCCTGAAAAAAAGTCATGATTTTCATCAGAGTTTGGTGATAAAGCAGCCAAAATAGCTGGATTAACACGACAAACTTCAGGTGGAAAAAGAGCTTCAAAACCCAGATTCATTAAGGCTTTGTTGGCATTATAATGAAGAAAAATTTTCACATCTTCTGTCAATCCAAGTGCGTCATAAAGATCTTCAGTATATTTGCATTCAATATTATAAAGATCAAAGAGTAAGTTAAAAGCAAAGTCTTTAATTTCTTGCTTTTTGTCCTCATCAAGTTTTGCAAACCCTAATTGAAATTTATAGCCTATATAGTAACCATGGACAGCTTCATCACGAATGATAAGCCGAATAAGATCAGCTGTATTTGTTAATTTAGCACGGCTGGCCCAATACATAGGCAAATAAAAACCAGAATAGAACAAAAAGCTTTCTAGCAGAGTCGAAGCAATTTTCTTCTTTAGCGGATCATTGCCTTCATAACGTTCAAGCACTAATCTGGCTTTTTTTTGTAAATGAATATTTTCCTCTGACCATCTAAACGCATCATCAACTTCTACCGTCGAACAAAGGGTTGAAAAAATAGAAGAATAAGAACGCGCATGAACCGCTTCCATGAAGGCAATATTTGTCAATACTGCCTCCTCATGCTCTGTTATTGCATCAGCGAGCAGTGCAATGGCTCCTACGGTATTTTGAATCGTATCTAGAAGAGTTAATCCGGTAAAAACACGAATTGTGAGCTTGCGTTCTTCCTCCGTCAAACTTGACCATGAAGGAATATCATTAGAAAGCGGAACCTTTTCAGGCAACCAAAAATTTCCAGTTAAGCGGTTCCATACTTCAAGATCTTTCTCATCATGCAATCTATTCCAATTGACAGCGCAAACAACAGGATTTTGGGTTGTAATCTTTGTCATATGATTATCTCCTATAGACTGCATGAAACACAGCCATCCACTTCTGTTCCACTCAACGCTACTTGCCGCAACCGTATATAATAAATACTCTTTATACCCTTTTTCCAAGCATAAATTTGTGCACGGTTAATATCACGCGTGGTAGCAGTATCCGGAAAAAAGAGCGTTAATGAAAGACCTTGATCAACATGCTGCGTAGCAGCAGCATAGGTATCAATAATCTTTTCAGGACCAATCTCATAAGCATCTTGGTAAAAATCCAAATTTGTATTATCCATGTAAGGAGCAGGATAATAAACGCGCCCAATTTTTCCCTCTTTGCGAATTTCAATCTTCGAAGCAATTGGGTGAATAGAAGAGGTCGCATGATTAATATAAGAAATAGATCCAGTGGGGGGAACAGCTTGCAGGTTGCGATTATAAAGCCCATACTCAACAACTAAATCCTTGAGTTCCTGCCAATCCTTTTGATCTGGTATAGCAATATTATTCCGTGCAAAAAGCTCTTGTACAAGTGCAAATTGCGGCTTCCATTCTTTCTCAATATATTTGTCAAAAAAACGACCGTCTGCATAAGCGGACTTTTCAAATCCTGCAAAAATTTTCTTACGCTCGCGTGCAATTAAATTGGAAGCACGTATTGCATGATAAGTTACCGTATAAAAATAGATATTGGTAAAATCAATCGCTTCTGGAGACCCATAATAGATCTTCTCACGCGCTAAAAAACCATGCAAATTCATTTGTCCCAAACCAATCGCATGGCTTTCAGCATTGCCTTTGGCAATGGAGGGTACACAGGCAATATCGCTCATATCGGAAACAGCAGTAAGAGCACGAACAGCAGCTTCCACTGTTCGGCCAAAATCAGGACTTTTCATTGCTTTGGCAATATTCATGGAACCAAGATTACAAGATATATCACTTCCAACAGTGCGATATGTTAAATCCGTCTCTAGTTCACTTGCTTCACTCACCTGTAAAATTTCTGAACATAAATTACTCATACTTATACGTCCAGCTATCGGATTGGCTCGATTAGCAGTATCCTCAAACAAAATATAGGGATAACCTGATTCAAATTGAATCTCCGCTAAGGTTTGGAAAAAAACACGTGCACTTATTTTCTTTTTACGAATCCTTGCATCATCAACAAAAGACCTATAATGCTCGGTCAAAGAAATATCGCTAAAGGGTTTGCCGGTAACGCGCTCAATATCATACGACGAGAATAGGTACATATCCTCATTATTACGTGCAAGCTCAAAAGTAATATCGGGAATAACAACACCAAGCGAAAGCGTTTTAATTCTGACTTTTTCATCAGCATTCTCACGCTTTGTATCCAAAAACTTCATAATATCTAAATGATGTGCATGTAAATAAACAGCACCAGCCCCCTGCCGTGCACCAAGCTGATTGGCATAAGAGAAAGAATCTTCCAACAGTTTCATCACAGGTAAAACACCTGAAGATTGATTTTCTATCTGCTTGATCGGAGCTCCCGCTTCTCGCAAATTTGTCAAACAAAGCGCTACTCCACCACCGCGCTTTGAAAGCTGTAAAGCTGAATTAACCGAACGCCCTATGGACTCCATGTTATCTTCAACACGCAACAAAAAACACGACACCAACTCACCACGCTGTTTTTTCCCTGCATTTAGAAATGTCGGTGTAGCAGGTTGAAACCGTCCTGTAATAATTTCATCTACAAAAATCTCAGCAAGAGTCTTATTGCCCTGTGCTAAATATAAAGAAACAAGGCACACACGATCTTCATAACGCTCAAGATAGCGCTTTCCATCAAAAGTCTTCAGTGTATAGCTGGTATAATACTTAAATGCACCTAAAAACGTGGGAAAGCGAAACTTAAACGCGTAAGCACGCTTAAAAAGCTTCTTAATAAAAGAAAAATCATAAAGCTTAAACAAATCTTCTTCATAGTAACCTTCCTCTATCAAGTAGTCTATTTTTTCCTTCAAATTATGAAAAAAAACCGTATTTTGGTTAACATGCTGAAGAAAATATTGCCGCGCTGCAAGTCTATCCATATCAAATTGGATATGACCATTTTCATCATAAAGATTAAGCATCGCATTCAGTGCATGATAATCTGTGATCTGACTTGTTTTTTGCGACTGTTCTATACCAATTGTTTCCAAAATCTTTCCAATCCCTTTTTTACACAAATAACATCTTCATCAGTTCCACGCAGCTCAAAACGATAAAGGCAAGGTACAAAACATTTTTCAGAAATGATCTTGCTTGCTAAACTATAATAGCGACCAAAATTACGATTCCCACCACCAATGACACCACGAATGAATTTGCGGTTCTCACTTTCATTGAGGAAATGAATAACTGCTTTCGGCACAGCTCCTCTTCCTTCACCATCTGCATAAGTCGGAACAATCAATACATAAGGTTCATCAACCAACACAGACGGTTTTTTCTTATCAATTTTGAAGAGTCGTTGACCAAGCTGCGAAACAAAATGTTCAGTATTACCCGTAGCACTCGAATAATAAACAATAAGTCCCATTAAACACAAAGACCACTAATCATATCTGGTCTAAAACCAGACCAATGATTTTCACCACAAACGACGACAGGAACCTGACGATACCCCAGAGATTGAACAAAATGATAGGCTTGTTCATCACGGGAAATATCTACAACACGATAATTAATACCTTTAGCATCAAAAGCACGGCGTGTAGCATCACATTGAACACAAGATGGTTTGCTATAAATAGTGATCGACATTTTCTTCAACTTTCACAATTCAAAACAATCAACCCTAAAAGAGTCAATCTAATAATTTTCTAATAATTTTATAAATACTCAAGAATAACAAACAACAGAAATTGTACGCAAAACGTGTGGTTATTTTCAAATAGCACACAGATTCCTGAACATAACAGAATCCCTCATCAAATAACTTCAAAGACTATGATGAGAATAAGAGATTATTCCACAACTTAAATGGGATTCCCCTGTTATAAAACAATCTTTTGCTTGGCAAACAATTCCCTCCTGCTGTCTAAAAACTAACGTTCTAAACCGCCGCTTTCAAGAGTTCTGTTTTACTCTTTTACGGCAAAAATCAATTACAAAAATGAAAGGAAATCCTTCCAAAAGAAACACTTCAGCAAGAATACCGCTATACCCTTGCTCAATAATTTTACAATAACATTGGAAATAACTTAGATACCAAACGAAACACACTAATACCCTCTCTTGTGCTTATTTAGAATCACCAATCATTTTGATACTATATATAGTATATACTCTCTCTTTTTCGTCAAGGAGAATTCGACAATTATTTTAAATTGTCCACGATCTTCCCACTAAAATATTCAGCTCTAAAAACTATGTAATAATATAACATTTTATTGACAAACGTTATATTATTACATAGTTTCTAAAATAATAAGCAAAGATGGTATAAGTTATGGAACTGCACTTTAAAAAGACAACATTAGGCTATGGGAATAGAATAGCGATCAAAGGTTTTTCAGCAAAATTAAAAGCGGGTTCATTGGTCGCAATCACAGGTGATAACGGTGCTGGAAAATCAACATTGCTAAAAGCCATCGCTGGGTTGATTAAACCTCTCAAAGGTAAAGTTACAAAGCCGAAAAACAGTCGGACCGCTTATCTTTCTCAGCAGTGTGATATCGATCAAACATTTCCAATTGATGTGAAAACACTTATAAAAACAGGACTATGGTCTTTTTGTGGATTATGGAAAAACCAGCGCCCTTATGAGTCTAAGATTCAGAATGCGCTTGAAATGGTTGGGCTCACAGCACTTGCTAACCGTTCGCTTGAAACATTATCAGGTGGGCAATTACAACGCGCCCTTTTTGCACGTATCATTGTCCAAGATGCTGATATTATATTGCTTGACGAACCTTTCAATGGTATCGATCGCAATACTCAAAAAGACCTTCTTACACTGATCACGTACTGGCAACAGCAAGGACGCACAGTTCTCACAGCACTCCATGATCCTCTCGTCGTGCGAGAATTTTTTCCTCAAATGATTCAAATTAATCAACAAAACGCCTTTTATGGAGAAACAACACAGTTTCTCGACAATATCATTCACCACGTTATGCCCCCTCTCACCGCTAACCCTTTGTGTATTCGTGCACGAAAGCGCCTCCTTCCTATTAATGATTCTCTCTTTCTTAGGTTATAAGACGTGTACGCATTTTTTCTTGCCCCCTTCGTTGATTTCCATTTCATGCAAAATGCCCTTATTGGCTCTATTCTCCTCTCTATGAGCGCTTGTCCTGTTGGTGTATTTTTAATGCTCCGTGGAATGAGTTTGACAGGAGATGCTATCTCTCATGCCATTCTTCCTGGCGTTGCAACTGCTTTTCTCATTTGCGGCTTTTCACTCATATCTATGACACTTGGGGGTATTTTCGCCGGCATTATTGTTGCTTTAGCAACCGTTTTAATTTCACGCAATAGCTTTCAGAAAGAAGATGCATCCATGACCGTCTTTTATCTTATTGCACTTGCAGCAGGTGTCATTATTATTTCCCTGAAAGATTCAACCATTGAACTGCTTCATCTCTTATTTGGATCAGTTCTAGCAATTGATACACAAGCTCTTTGGCTGATCACTATCATAATGCTGATCACACTCTGCTGCCTTTTTATTTTTTGGCGTGCGCTTGTCTTAGAAAGCTTTGACCCTCTCTTTTTTAAATCACTTTCTCCATTGAGTAAATATATTCATATTTCATTGCTTGGACTTGTGGTGTTGAATCTGGTTGGAGGCTTTCAGTCGCTTGGAACATTACTTTCCGTTGGTATTATGATGATTCCAGCGATTACAGCCCGTTTTTGGTTTTCACACTTAGTCCCTATTTGCGTGCTTTCCACTCTTTTTGGAATCATTTCTAGCGTATGTGGTCTTCTGCTTTCTTTTCATCTCTCGCTGCCCTCTGGCCCTGCTATCATCATTGCCGCAGGATTTATTTATCTTATTTCCTGCCTTATAAGTCCACGCGGTTTTATTGTAACACGGTTTCCCCACCTTTTTTATACTTCCTCACTTTAAAGAAAAAAGATGCCTAAGTTTACTCAAAAATTTGTTCTGCTGAGTGTTTTATTATTTGCCCTTTCTCCCTTTCCTGCTTCTGCACACAATAAAATAAAAGTTGTTGTAAGCTTTTCTATTCTTGCCGATTTAGTCAAAAATGTAGGAGGCAATAATATCTCTATGACCACTTTTGTAGGACCCAATGCGAATAGCCACACTTATGAACCTACCCCTCATGATGCTCAAGCTCTTAGAAATGCTCAGATTATTTTTATCAATGGACTTCATTTAGAGGGATTCATTGACCGTCTCATCACAGCAAGCGGGACAAGAGCACTCCTTGTCGAGGTTAGTGCTAACATTCCCCCCCTCGAAATGAAAAATCAAGAACATGATGCCCATCACCATCATCACAGCGTTATTGATCCACATGCTTGGCAAACAATTCCCAATGCCGAAATCTATGTGAAGAATATCGCTGTTGCTTTTTGTAAAGTTGACCCACAATCTTGTACTCGATACAATAAAAATGCCGAAACCTACATCAAAAAGCTTAAAACAGTACAAGATGCCCTAAAAATAAAAATTGACACAATCCCTAAAGATAAACGTGTCATTATTACATCCCATGACGCTTTTGGCTATTTTGCCAAAGAATATGGCTTCACTATCTTAGCCCCCCAAAGCGCTTCAACAGAAACTGAAGCAACCGCAGCTGATGTTGCTAAAATTATCAAACAAATTAAAGCAAATAAGGCAGCAGCTTTGTTCGTTGAAAATATCTCTAATCCTCGTCTCATAAAACAAATTTCAAAAGAAACAGGTTTAAAAATTGGTGGAACCCTTTATTCTGATGCATTGTCAAACGAAAATGGCCCTGCTGCAACTTATCTCGATATGATGAAGCATAATGTGAATACTATTATTGATGCCATCACAAAACATTAAAAAATATTTTTATAGAAGAAAACTTATATCCTATAAATGTTCAGGTAAATAAAGTCATAATTGGAGTTATTACTTCATCGTGCCCAAACCGCGAGTATTATTTTTCTATTTTTCAATGTTTCTTTTGCTATAATTCTCAACACTTGAATTAATTCATAGAAAGCATTTTAATTCTTTCTTAATAGTTTTTCATCCACACGCCAGCCCCGCTTTTGACGTGCAAGCAAGTGATTTTGATGAATTCAACATGGAACAGATTTGGAATGAGAAAATCTTATGGTATTCGGAATTCTTACTCAATACACAAAACCGTGAATTATGATTATAAATCAATATACTGCCGTTAAGCAAGATGTTCCTATTTTTGTACAAGATATTCAGAACATCGTCGCTTTTTTAGGAATAAAATGAATTTTTTATATCACCCATCAAAGCTAAGATATGGGGGATTTAATGCCACCATTTGTGAGTCATTTTCTCTCTATTATTTTTCTTATTCATTTTTTATAAAAGACATAAATTATCACCTTAGAAAAAATCATAACATATTGTTTTTATAAATAAATTTCATTTAAAAATGAGAGAAAATATGGTTTGTAAACAGTTCTTACCTATTGATGTGTTTTACAATGAAAAAACTTTATTATATTCGAAATATAATATTCTTCTTATAGAATATAAAAAGATAAAATTTCTTCATATGAGTATTTTGACATTCTCGCTATTATGTAACAATGGATCATTACAAAAACTTTTAATTTTTTAATCTCATCGGTTACACGTTGATTTTATGAATGTAATAGAGCGCGCTAAAAACATAACACTATCATGATGCCGCATAAAAGAAAGTCTTGTCACATCAATTAATGTTTACTTATTCCTTGTGCGCTTTCCAGTGTTTTTGTTAAAGGTATGAAAATCTTGATGAGCTACAGTGAAACTTAGTTTTTGACCATAGTCGTGTGTCAAACGTTCTTTTATTTCAATCGTAAAAATGATATCATTCCAACGTGTTAAAACATGGCAACCTGTTCCGATTGGCTTTATAAGCTCAATTTGTGTGTGGAAAACAGGTCCTTTATCTGGGTGTTCACCCAATAAGATTATTTCAGGTCTGAAAGCTAAAAAATCCGTTTCTTCGCTATAAGAAAATGAATGCCCTAAATGTTGTTCTAAGATATAACGATCAAGAAAATTCATAGGAGGAGAACCAATAAAATCAGCAACAAATATGCTTGCTGGAGTATCGTAAATTTCCATTGGTGTTCCAATTTGCTCGATGGCTCCCTTATTCAAAACGACAATTCTATCGGCTAATGTCATAGCTTCTAGTTGATCATGGGTAACATAGACGCTGGTTGTTCCTAATGAACGCTGTAGCGTTTTTATCTCAATACACATCTGTGCCCGTAATTTTGCATCAAGGTTGGAAAGAGGTTCATCAAAGAGAAAAACACGGGGTTGACGTACAATTACACGTCCCATTGCAACACGCTGGCGTTGTCCTCCTGATAATTGTCGCGGTTTACGATCAAGAAATGGCTCTATCTCCAAAAGCTTTGCAGCATGTGCAATGCGTTTTTTTATTTCTTCTTTAGGCGTTTTACGATTTTTAAGACCATATTCTAGGTTTCCGCGAACTGTCATATGGGGGTAAAGGGCATAATTTTGAAAAACCATCGCAATATCACGATCAGCTGGCTCACGATCATTGATTCGTTCGTTATCAATACACAGTTCACCTGAGGTGACTTGTTCAAGTCCTGCAATAATACGTAACAAAGTTGACTTTCCACATCCTGAAGGACCAACAAGAACAAGAAGTTCTTTATCAGCAACAGTTAAGTTTAAGTCATCAATGACCATAATGCCGTTGTCATACTGTTTTTTTATATTTGATAACTGGATTGTGGCCACAATTACTTCTCCGTTTCAATAAGGCCTTTGATAAAAAGCCGTTGCATGAAGACAATAACAAGAACAGGTGGTACCATGGCAACGACCGATACTGCCATAAGGATATTCCATTGAGGATCATGTTGTAATGATTCAACAATAAGCTGTTTTAAAATAATAAGGATCGTTTGATGATTTTGATCCGTTGTTATGATAAGAGGCCAGAGATATTGTATCCATCCATAAATGAACATAATGATAAATAAAGCAGCGATATTGCTTTTGCTGAGAGGAAGGAGAATATCCTTAAAAAATTTAAATGGTCCTGCACCATCAACGCGTGCTGCTTCTAAGAGTTCATCAGGAACAGTCAAAAAAAACTGGCGAAATAAAAATGTAGCAGTTGCGGATGCAATAAGTGGGATAATCATTCCGCTATAGGTGTCGATCATCCCCAATTTCGCAACAACCTCATAGGTTGGAAGAATACGAACTTCGACAGGTAGCATCAATGTAACAAAAATAAGAGCAAAAGCAGTTTTTCGGAAAGGAAAACGCATGTAGACAATTGCGTAAGCAGACAAAAGTGAAATAACAATTTTGCCAATGCTAATCCCTAGAGCCATAATGAGTGAATTTATTAAGAGTGGCCAGAGGTTAGGGAGACCAAGCTGTGCAAGCCCATCCCCAAAAATTGTTTTATAGTTTTCCAGAGCATATTCCCCAGGTAAAAGAGGAAGTATTCCCGTATTAAATGCCGCTGAACTATGGGTTGATGCAATAATAGCAACATAAACTGGAAAGAAAATAATGATAATACCAACAATGAGAGTGATATGAGTTAGAAATTTAAGAATAGGGCGATTTTCAACCATAATTTTCAGCCAATAATTTATTTTCTAATATTGTACACGACGCTCAATCCAGCGAAACTGGATAAACGTTAAGACAATAACCATCAACATCAATATTGTTGATTGTGCTGCTGATGCACCGATTATTTGATTTTTAAAGCCATCGTCATATATTTTATAGACGAGGGTGTTTGTTGCGCGCGCAGGGCCTCCAGAAGTTGTGTTATCAATAATACCAAAAGTGTCAAACATAACATAATTGATATTGATGATAAGAAGAAAAAATGTTGTTGGTGAAATTTGCGGAAAAACAACAGTCCAAAATCGTTTAAAGGGACCAGCACCATCAATGGCTGCTGCTTCTATTTGAGAACGCGGAATGGACTGAAGACCTGTAAGAAAAAAGAGAAAATTGTAAGAAATTTGTTTCCAGCTAGCCGCAATGACAATCAGAATCATTGCTTGAGTGCCATTAATACGATAATTCCATAGCCCCCCTACTTTCTCGAGAAGAAAAGGAATAATCCCAATGGCGGGATGAAAGATAAACAGCCATAATATACCGGCCAATACTGGAGCAACAGCATAAGGCCAGAGCAAAAGCATTGTATAAGCCTTTTTTGCACGGACGACACGGTCAACACAGACAGCCAAAAGAAGTGATATTGTCATTGAAACGACAGTAACTGAGATGGAAAATACTGCGGTTGTAAGAAGTGATTGCCGATAAGTAGGATCAGAAAGAACGGTTAAATAATTTTCAAGACCAATAAAAGTTGTTGTAAAGCCAAAAGGATCTTCACGCTCAAAGGATGATTTTACAGCTTGAGCAGCAGGCCAAAAGAAAAACAAAAAAGTCACAAGAAGCTGAGGAAAAAGCAATCCGTAAGAAAGGAGACTCTTTTTAAAATATGCGTGTTTTTCTTGCATTCGTAGGGCTCTTTAAATGTAGAGACTTTAAAAAGGTAAACAAAAAGGACTCAACTGTTTTTGTTGAGTCTTTCATATTTAACAAAAAAACGAAATTAATGATTGGATTTTTCAAATTCACGCAAAAGTTTATTTCCACGTTCAACGGCCTCATCTAAACCATCTTTCGGTGTTTTTGAGCCTCTAAGAACAGCTTCCAACTCTTGATCAAGAATGGTACGGATTTGTGGTAAATTACCAAATCTTATCCCTTTCGAGTTAACTGTCGGTGGATTAAGATTGATCTGTTTGATAGCGATATCAGCCCCTGGCGTTTTTTCATAGAAATGTTGTTCTTTGCTCAATTCATAAGTTGCTTTTGTCGTTGGAAGATAACCTGTTTCTTGATGCCACCTTGCTTGGTTTTCCGTTTTTGAAAGAAACTTAAGAAAAGCAGCAGCACCAGCATATTCCTTTGGGTTATGACCCTTCAACACCCAAATAGAAGCTCCCCCAATAACTGAATTTTGCGGTGCGCCTTCTACATCCTTATAATACGGTAGCATACCAACGCCCACATTAAACTGAGCTTCAGAAACAATTCCAGCATGTGATCCTGAAGATTGCATAAACATTGCACAGTTTTGTGCCATAAACATTGGTGTTGAATCTAACGCACCTGCAGGGCCACCATAGTGGAAAATACCTTGATCAGACCACCTTTTCAGATCTGTCCACATACGTACTTGTAAAGGTCCATTAAATGTAAGCTCTGAATCAAGCCCTTTAAAGCCATTTTCTTTCGTTCCAAAAGAAACATTATGCAACGCTGAAAAATTTTCTATCCCAATCCATTGAGCGGCATAAGCCATGGTAAACCCACACGCTGCCGCTTTAGTCTCAAGAATTTTTTTAGAAAAATCTTCTATATCTTGCCATGTTTTAGGAGGCTGTTCTGGATCAAGTCCTGCTTTTTTAAAGATATCTTTGTTATAATAAAGGATTGGTGTTGAAATATTGAATGGCATAGAGATCATATGCCCCTGTTCATCGGAGTAATAACCTTTAATAGCAGGAAAATAATCTGTAGGATCGAATTCTTGTTTTGTATCAGCCATAAGTTGATAAAATGGATAGACCGCACCCTTTGCAGCCATCATAGTTCCAGTACCAACATCATAAATTTGGGCAAGCACGGGCTGTTTCTTTCCACGAAACGCTGCAATAAGTGCAATCAACCCCTCTTCATATTCGCCGCGAAATGAAGGCACAACTTTATACTCAGATTGACTTGCATTAAAATCATTAATGAGACTTTCAGTTTGCTTTCCTAATTCACCACTCATAGAGTGCCAAAAGCTGATTTTTGTCTGCGCAAAACTCGCTGTTACTCCCGCTGTGGACATTATGATAGCAACCGTGGCCGCTATGGAAAGATAAAAACGACTCATGGTTCACCCTTTCTGAAGTGATGGAATACAAACTACCCCTAGATTTATAGTATTACACATGAATATGCTATAACAGTTTTATTTCAGAAATATGTCCTTTCATTTAAACAGGAACCACCAAAAGGTCAAATGAATTTGTTTAGATTTATCCTTTTTCTTTTATAAGCCTTCTTATGTATAAACGAGATACGCGTTTATAAGGAGCTAAAAAAGTGAGATAATTTATGACTTAAATAAGTAAGTAAATAGGTAAAAAGGCATAGATCGTAAATGTCATTTAATGACTTTTGGAATATCTATAATATCTGGATTTTCTTTTTTAAAAAAATAATTGTTTATTCTTTTATTATTTGTCTTATAATTTTCGGCTTATAACCTTAAAATGATGTTACGATTGAATTTCACGAAGAGACAAATAGAAATCCTTTTAAAATGAAGAAAATTATTTTGAAACGCTTAAGCGTTTCCTTCCCTGTAATGGAATCATATCCCTCATGCAAAATAAAACGATATTGTATGACCGATTTTCATGCTGTAAAAAAACCTTTTCATACATCTACATTTTATGATAGCTCCTATACAAATAAGTCATAAAGCCTCTTCGCTAAAGTATATAAGAATTTTTGTATGCCATCATTTTTACATTTTATAAAAGTGCAAAAGGGCGTCATTATATGATGCCTCTAATACTTCAATAAAGCTTTTTTTAAGAGAGTTTTAAAAGTATTTTTTCTCAACAGCTTTTTATCACCCCACCAACCCCACTTGTAATATGCAAGTAATATGCACGCAAATGATTTTAGTTGATTCATTGTAAAAAAATTTTTAAGTAAGAAAATCTCTTGATATTAAACGCTCTCACTTAATATAAAAGGTATTTAACTATCATTAAAAATCAATGTTTTATCATTTTGCAAAAGAAAATACTTTCTGCTTTCTTCCATTACACTGGCTTTATGAAAATACAGGGACTTTATAGAAATATATTTTTTACCTTTGTGCACGCAATTGCAATGCAAGATCAGGTTGATCTGTCGTAATATAATGTACTGGCATATTAAGCCAATGTGATAACCGCGCTTTTCCGTTGATTGTCCATACCCCTACAGTAAAATCAGCTTCAAGAGCCGCTTCAATAAAATCCTGTGAGACAATGGAACCATCTAAACTTAAATCAGAATAACCCAATTGTTTCCATTCAGAAAAATGATGATACATATCACCTTCAAAATGATCAACACATGGGCCAGATGATATTCCTGCTTCAATAAAAGGACGAAGGATCAAAGGATCAAAACTAATGGCAGAAACCCGTTCTGATAAATTTCGACTTCTTATGAGTGCAAGCGCTTTTTGAGATAAGATTGTTTCACGTTCCACTTCACCACATGTTTTGATTTCAAGATGCAAACCAACATTGGTTGGTGCTAAAAGATCAAGTACCTCTTCTAGCAAAGGAGGTGCTTCTTGGCTTCCTTTCACGCAGAGTTGTTTGCGTGTTTCATTATCAATATCGTGAATATATCCTTTTTTGCAAACCAATTGATCTAAACGGAAATCGTGAAAAACAACTACTTCACCACTTTTCAGCAAATGAACATCACATTCAATCTCATCCACTCCTAACGCTATAGCGTTACTAAATGCTGAAAAGGTATTTTCAGGATAAAGATGCGCTCCACCACGGTGTGCAACAATTTTTTTCTCAGACATACAAAATTTCACACTTCTCAATTTCAAAGGACAATAGTTTAAATGACATTGGCTCTCAATGATATTAACGTATAGATTTTCAAAAGGCTTATTCCTATGAACGAGCACAATTATTTTTTAAGATTTTTTCTATATTTTTTTAAATATCAAACCCTCAATCATATCTTATTCTTAAAAAGCTTATCCCTCATTTCAATTATTCCCATTCAATGGTCCCTGGAGGCTTTGAGGTTACATCATAAACAACACGATTAATCCCTCTAACTTCGTTAATAATGCGTGATGCTGTCTTACTTAAAAATGCCATATCATAGGGATAAAAATCAGCGGTCATTCCATCGACAGATGTGACAGCGCGAAGCGCACAAACAAATTCATATGTGCGACCATCCCCCATCACTCCGACAGTCTGAACAGGAAGAAGAACAGCAAAAGCTTGCCAAATTTCATCATAAAGACCGGCTTTACGAATTTCCTCAAGATAGATAGCATCTGCTTCACGTAAAATTTCTAATTTTTCACGGGTCACAGCCCCTGGACAGCGAATTGCAAGACCGGGACCTGGAAAAGGATGGCGACCAATAAACTGCTCAGGCAACCCTAACTCTCGTCCTAGCAAGCGAACCTCATCTTTAAAGAGCTCACGCAACGGTTCTACAAGTTTCATATTCATCTGTTCTGGTAACCCCCCCACATTATGATGGCTTTTAATGGTAACAGATTCACCAATAGCAGAAACACTTTCAATAACATCTGGATAAAGTGTTCCTTGTGCTAAAAACTCTGCACCTCCTATTTTTTTAGTTTCTTCTTCAAAAACTTCAATAAAAAGGCGCCCTATCGTCTTGCGCTTTTTTTCTGGATCTGTCTCACCTTCTAAAGCATTAAGAAATATATCGGCAGCATCAACGTGAATAAGCTCTATGTTATAGTGATCGCGAAATAATGTAAGAACTTCCTGCGCCTCATTCTTACGCATTAATCCATGGTCAACAAAAATGCATGTCAATTGATCTCCTATGGCTTCACGAAGAAGCGCCGCTACAACAGAAGAATCTACTCCCCCTGAAAGACCACAAATCACACGACTTTTCCCGACTTTTTGTCGTATTGCCGCAACAGCCTGCTCACGATAAGAAGCCATTGACCAATTGCCTTTAATTGCAGAGATCTTATGAATAAAATTTTGCAAAAGTTTTGTACCGTCCGGAGTATGGATCACTTCAGGATGAAACTGTACCGCATAAAAATGTCTTTTCTCATCAGCAATAGCCGCATAAGGAGCTCCTTTTGAAGTTCCTATGACACGAAAACCTTCTGGTAAAGCTGCCACACGATCACCGTGACTCATCCATACTTGATAACGAGAACCTTTTTCCCACACTCCATCAAAAAGGGCACTCTTCTCTTGGATTTCCAAAAAAGCACGACCAAATTCACGCTCATGTCCAGCTTCAACCTTTCCTCCAAGCTGAACACACATGACTTGCTCCCCATAACAAATACCAAGAATCGGAATACCAGCCTCAAAAATTTCTATTGGAGCACGCGGGGAGCCTTCATCAATAACGGAATAAGGACTTCCTGATAAAATAATAGCTTGAGGATTTATGCGACGCACAGCTTCTAAAGCCAATTGAAAAGGAACAATTTCACAATATACCCCCATTGCTCGGATCCGTCGCGCAATAAGTTGTGTAACTTGTGAACCAAAGTCAATAATAAGAACAGTGTCTGGATGTGATATGCTCATAAAAAACCAATCAACAATTGTAAAAGAGAACTCATGAGAGTTATGATTTAATCTTTCTCTTTGCACAAGCCTGTTTTCTTAAGAAAAAGATTATTCTCGTAAAATTTATGATAAAAAATGAAAAAATATGGATCAATGTTTTTTTTGTAAGATAGATAAAAAGAACCCATCTGTCTGTGTTTTTGCAGGCGATAACGTCAGTCCATAATTGGAAAAGACTGGTTGTACAGGCGGAGAGCTAAAATGTGTCTGCCAAAGTATCTGCATATCTATTGGAGAAAAATGAGAATGATGTTGAAGAAAATGGGAAATTTGTTCCTCATTTTCATCTGCAAAAAGAGAACAGGTAATGTAGACTAAGCGCCCATTTGGCTTAAGATAAGCTATCGCCTCATTCAAAATCGCCCTCTGTTCTGTTTGGCGTTGTTTTACCTGCTCTAATGTTAAACGCCATTTCGCATCTGGACGACGGCGCCATGTTCCTGTCCCACTACAGGGTGCATCTAACAAAACTCTATCCATCTGGCCTATTAAAGACTTCAATTCTTCTTTTTGTACCCGTGTTTGTACATTACGAATACCAGCGCGTCGAAGACGATCAAAAATAGGCGCTAGGCGTGCTTTATCAGAATCATAAGCATAAATTTGCCCACGATTGTTCATATCAGAAGCTAAAGCTAATGTTTTGCCACCAGCACCGGCGCAATAATCTAATACCTGCATGCTTTCTTGCGATTCCACAAGATGGGCAACAATTTGAGATCCTAAATCCTGTATTTCAAAGTGCCCTTTTTGAAAAGCTGGTTCCACTTGAACATTGGGATGGCGATCAAATTTTTCAATCGGAGTAATTCTTAAGGCTTGCCGAAACCATGGCAAAGATTGAATTTTAGTTTTTGATAGCTCTTTCAGCACCTTTTCTGGCGTTGCCTTTAGGCTATTTACCCGTAGATCTAAAGGAGGACGCGTTGCTAGCGCAGCAGCTTCCACGATCCAGTTATCACCAAATAAAGGATAAAGATGGGCTTGGCACCATTGAGGAATATCACCACGAATATAGTCTGGTGCATCCATTAATTGCCGCCTTTGCCAAGATTTGCGCTGTTTATCCCCTAATAACTGCGGTGCAAACCGATCTCCTTCTAACGTACTATCAATTTGCTCCAGCGTCATTTTTCCCGTATCTAATAAGGTAGCAAAAACAATATCCCGAATCTCATCGCTCTCCATACGCCATTGTAAAGAATATCGTCGTCTTAAAACATCATAAACGATTGTACCAATGGCGGCACGATCACCTGCTCCAGCAAAGCGATGAGAAAGCCCCCAATCCTTTAAAGCTTCTCCTACGGGACGATGCCTCATTTCTATCTCTTTAAGAACATCTATTGCTGCTTGCAAACGCCCACCTAATCGCATTCATTTCTCCCATTAAAATAATGAAATTCTAAGCCATTTCTGCTCATTGGCTTTTTATCCTTCTAAAATACATAAAATCCTCTTACGCTAAAAAAATACATTGCCATCTATAAAGAACTTCTTTCCACCCATACATTATGAAAAAAACAAACTCCTTGTTATTGCGTAAAATGAAATTTTCTCGACTTATCTAAACAACTGAAAAAATCCGATATCTTCCATCTTAAAATATAATCCTTCTGAAAAAATCTTCTCACAAAATGATATAAGTTCATCTTACTCTCAACAAAAAATTAACTTTTTAAAAAATGCTTGGAACCACTATTTGGTATGACCGTTTTCACTATACTGGCAACTGCCAGATAATTTAAAAGGAGAAAATAATGACTTATAATAATGGAAAAACAACTTCATCTAAAAGTCGTCATAATACAATGCCCTCAAACAATGGAAAGAAATCCGTCCAAAGTGATCAGGCAAACACTCGCCAACGTACGTCAAAGATGGGACGCAAAACAACAAAAAGTTAATTCTAACTTTATATAATTTACTTCACATAGTCTTAACAGAAAGAATTGGAGTTTTAGTCTCTAATTCTTTCCTTTTCTAGATTATTGCACCAAATAAAAACCAGAAAAACCTTCTCTCTTCCTTGATTTCGGAAGATTTTACATCTATGCAATACGACGTTAGGCTCTTATTCCTTCAAACTGGGCCCCGATAGTTTGGACTCTCCCGTGTGATCGAAACATCATGCGTATGGCTTTCATGGAGTCCCGCATTAGTAATACGAACAAACGTTGCTTTTTTACGAAACTCTACGAGATCTTTTGCCCCAACATAGCCCATCGAAGCACGCAGTCCACCAGCAAGCTGATGGAGAACTGATGCTATAGGACCTTTATAGGCCACTTGACCCTCTACACCTTCAGGAACCAACTTCAATTCATCACGAACGTCATCTTGAAAATAGCGATCTGCTGATCCTCGTGCCATAGCACCAACAGATCCCATACCGCGATAGGCTTTAAAAGATCGACCTTGATAAAGATAAACTTCACCAGGACTTTCTTCTGTACCCGCTAAAAGAGAACCGATCATTGCTGCACAAGCCCCCCCCGCTAAAGCTTTAGCAAAATCACCCGATGCCTTGATCCCGCCATCTGCAATGATGGGTATATCCGCTTTTTCAGCAACTTCTGCAGCATTCATAATAGCTGCAAGTTGAGGAACACCAACGCCAGCAACAATACGCGTTGTACAAATAGAGCCAGGACCAATACCAACTTTTACCGCATCTGCACCACTGTCAATCAATGCTTGCGTTGCTTGAGCAGTCGCGACATTCCCAGCAATAACAGCTGGAGAGGAAGCCATCTTTTTAATCCGTTCAACAGTTTCTAGCACACGCTGAGAATGTCCATGCGCTGTATCAATCACCAACACATCAATACCTGCATCAATGAGACGTTCAGCACGTTCAATCCCATCATTTCCAACACTACTAGCCGCTGCAACACGCAAGCGCCCTTGAGAATCTTTAGCCGCATTTGGATTTAATTTCGCTTTTTCAATATCCTTAACTGTTATCAGACCGACACAACGATTTTGTTCATCCACAACCAATAGTTTTTCAATACGATGATGGTGTAAAAGATATTTTGCTTCATTGAGTTGAACATTTTCACGTACTGTGATCAAATTCTCATGCGTCATTAATTCATAAATTTTTTGTTTTGGATCCGATGCAAAACGAACATCTCTATTGGTCAAAATGCCAACAAGCCGTCCAGCAGTCTCACCTTTAATACTATTTTCAACAACCGGAATACCTGAAATGCCATGAAAGCGCATTAATGTTTTCGCTTCTTCAAGAGTTGCATCGGGTCCAATTGTAACTGGATTAACAACCATACCAGATTCAAACTTTTTTACTTGGCGAACTTCTTCTGCCTGCTCTGCAGGAGACATATTACGATGAATAACCCCAAGACCACCAGCTTGAGCCATAGCAATTGCTAAACGCGATTCTGTTACCGTATCCATTGCAGCGGAAAGTAATGGCAAATTGAGCTTAATATCAGCTGCAATACGCGTCCTAAGATCCACTTGACTAGGCATAACAAGAGAATGACCGGGCTGTAAAAGTACATCATCAAAAGTCAGTGCCAATGCCCCTGTTCCCGTTTCAACAATCTTTGCCATAGCAAAATTCCTTTTATAATAAAATATTATAACAAAACACCGCAAGAAGCTTTAAAATACAACTGCGGTTCTCATAGGGTAGATTGGCAAAAAATTATGCCATGCTACAAACAAAATGAAAAGAAAAATAAATATTTTTTTTAGTGTGGTTTATAAAAAAATTACAATTGTGATTCAATCGGCAACCAACTTATTATTTTTGCAAATGCGCGACGCCAAAAATTGCTTTCTGGCTCATAATCAATGCTATATTTTTTTTCATTTTCAATAAAATCCCAATAAATACGATTATCCTTACCAAGACGAAGATGATAGCTCATTTCGCCCGTCGTTTCTTCACAAAACAACAAATCTAGTCTTGCTGTAATGGGAGCACATTCAAAAAGAATGCCCATTTCTGTATTGAGCGTTGCTGATCTGGGATCAAAGTTTAAAGATCCAATAAAAGCTGTTTTACGATCAACTAAAAAAGCTTTGGCATGTAAACTTGCCTTACTCGATCGAAACAATCGTAGCCCATGGGGATTTCCTTCTGCTTTTAATTCATAAAGCTTAACACCACTTTTTAACAAAGCCTTACGATACGGTACATAACCACTATGTACTAATGCTACATCGGTCGCGGCCAAAGAATTTGTGAGAATTTTGACATCAACACCTTTTGAAACCAAATTACTAAAATTCTGCGTTCCAACTTTACCAGGAACAAAATAAGGTGAAGTAATCTGAACCGTATTTTGGGCATTTCCAATAACCTTTGAAAGGGCCTTCATAAGCCAATTGCTCGCTTTTTTACGTAATACTTTTTCTGGAGGGTCAGAAAGAACAACAACTTTATCAGCTAAAAATAACCGCTTTCCTGTCTGGATAAAACAATCAAAGTTAATGTGCTCTTTGACATAATCTAAATAAACTTTTGCAACCTTAGAATCCCGAAACTTTCGTAATTTATCCTTCCAATAGCTAAGATCGCTTGCGCCTTTAGGAATAACCAAAGTATGAATTGGCAAAACAACAGCACTATTCCAGAAATCATCAAAGATACTTTCTACCTTTTTAACGGAGGGACCGATTAACATCAAATCTAAATCTCGAAAATGAGATTCTTCAGCAGCATCAAAATAAGAATCTGCAAGATTACGTCCTCCTACAAAAGCAACCCTGCCATCAACAATAAAAGCTTTATTATGCATTCTACGTGTTACAGTAATTGCCCGTAATATAATCTCTAAACCGCGGCGGAAACCACCTTTACGCGATCGCCCTGGATTAAACACTCTCACCTCAATATGAGGATGTTTATCCAGCGCAATATAAGCTGGATCACGTGCCTGAGCGTTAATATCATCCAACAGCAGTCGCACCCGAACGCCCCGATCAGCAGCCTCAACTATTTCACTTAATAATAAACGCCCCGTTAAATCATCGTCCCAAATATAATACATCAGATCAAGGCTACGCCCCGCTTTTGCCGCACCTATTGAACGAACACAAAACGCATCCAAATTACTGATGATGAGGGAAAGGGCATCTTTATTAACCCCCAGACCATTTTCTTCCTCTGCCAATTGACTAACGATACGATCAAGCTTGGTTTCATCCTTCTGAATAGGCAACGCATAAGAAGATTCTCCCCTAGCACTTTTTACAAAACGCCCATAGGTGTAAATTGTCAACATAGATGCAATAAAGAAAAAGAGAATAAAACCAATAACAATCTGTAAAAGAGTCAAAGAAGATAAACTTTCTATTTTTAAGCTATCGCATCACCCGTGATACGAACTACAATACTTAATCATTTTATTTTAACCGTGTAGCAGATAAAATGCCACTTCTTGCTTAAAAGAGTATAAATTTTAGCACAATATTTAAAAGCTTAAAAAATATTTCTCAGCTTTAATAAATGTATAAAATGAAACAAACAATAAAATAGTCCAATAAAATTTATAATAAATGATTGTTTTCTTTTAAATGCCCCCCACTAATTTTATCAAAAGCACTTCTATTTTTTTTGAAAATCATGCTTATCATCAAAAGATGATTTATTATGAATTTTACTTTTGATCTTGATTTCTTATGGCTCTCAATTCGTCCATTTTTCTATAAAGTGTAGAGCGACCAATATGAAGGCGGCGTGCAATTTCACTCATATGCCCTTTATAATGTTTAACCGCTTTCTCAATAATATCATGTTCCATCTCTGCAAAAGTACGCACATGCCCATCAGTATTCAAAAATTGTATCGAATCTTGCTCATTATCTTCTTGCATATTACCCTCAATGATATTTGGAACATTCATTAATGAACTTCCCATTAATTGGGGAAAATCTCGAACAGTTAATAACGGTCCTTCACTGAGTAAAATCGCACGAAATAGAAAATTTTCAAGTTCATTTCTATTGCCAGGCCAATCATACTGCATAAGCAAGGAAAGAGCTGATCCTGCTAAACCATGGACATGTGATCGTCCTGTTTCTGTTATGATGCGATCGATCAAGCGTTGTGTGATCTCTGGAAAGTCATCCCTTAATTCTCGTAAAGCGGGAACGCTAATTGATAGATGAGAAAATTGTTCAAACAAACTATGCAAAAAAAAGTTCTCTTTAACCAAATCCTTTAAACGTGATGTTGAAATAGCAATGATCCGAAAAGGAAAAAGTCCTCCTTTTATATCCCTTTCCCTTTCTTTAAGATAATGAGCAAACCGTTTTTGCTGTATGGGTTCAAGCCGATCAATATCACAAAGGCAAAGTGTCCCATTTTCAAGCGAAGAAATGAGTGGGAGGAATTCTTTAAACCAATGCTGATTTTCTTCTTCTGGATCAACAATCGCTGAACATTGAAAGCGAATAAAAACGCCCTTTGAGAATAAACCTTCATGATGAATAATCCGAGCTAAAGTCTCACGACCTGTTCCAACTTCACCCTCTATCAAAAGATTCTGTGAAGTCGTTGCTGCTGTTCTGGATTGCTCTAAAACAATCTGCATCGCTTTACTTTTTATGCAAAGGTCCGAAAAACATAAATGATTCTCTTTCTTTCGCCGAATATCTCGAACCTCATGCTCTAAAGCAGAAATAAGGGCAAGAAGATCCAAAGTAACTCTTACACGTAATAATGTTACTGGATGAATCCAATAATCAATAGCCCCAGCTGTTAAAGCTTTCTGAAGTAAATCCTGATTCTCTTGTTGTGCTATCACAACAATAGGAACAGAAACACCAGCAACTCTAATCATTTTAATCAAATCGCTTACACTCAAATCACTCATAACCACATCAAGGAGTGCAAGCACAATGTTTTTACGCCTGTGTAAAAGATCAATTGTACGGAGGCCATTTTCTGCTTCGATGACACGGTAACCAAAACCTCGGAGCATAGCAGAAAGCTCTATACGTCTTCCATAATCTTCACTCGCAACAAGAATAGGACCAACCATAATGTCAATAATCTCCTTTGAGACTATTCATGAGACTATTCAGCAGCTTAATGTAAAAATTGTTGTAAACCATAAGAAATATTTCACCTCTTGTGTTTCACTTGCACATTTCATTAAGCTGTTAATTAAATACAACATTAAGGCATTTTTTTCTATTTTTTTGCTTTTTCATTGATTTTCATCAAATTTTTCATATTGACTCATGGCTCAATTTAATAATTTTATAAAAAATAGAGAGCAAAATAATCTAAATTAGAGTGAAATAAATGAAACATACCTATCATATTTTATGTCTTACAATCACCGCTTTGCTATTAAGCGCCTGTGGATTTTCGCAATATTATAACCCCAATATGTCAACTGGAATTGATGGAAAATGGGTCGATGAGAATGGTATTATTTCTTCTTTCCATAATGGTGTTTTTGAAACGCGTGCAGCAGATACAGAAGAAAAACTATCAGAAGGGGTATATAATTATCTCAATGCCCAAAATATAGAAATTGAAATACGCTCTATTCTCCGTGGAACAATTTCTAGAGTCAATTGTACAATGTCATATGACGCCACACAACTTCTCTGCACCTCACCTACAGGAGCGCAGTTTTTCCTTAAGCGGAAATCTTCAACAAAGTAAAAGTAAAGCTTCTCTTAACCTAAGAACAGATGGAGTACATGCATCAAACAGGAGGTGATCCTTTCTCCTCCTGATAGAAAATCCCCTCCAAAATATGCAAAGAGACTGATATAATCTCTGTCTGTAGAGTTTTCTAAACATAAAAAATGCGTAAAATAATCATTCTTTTTTTCACAAAAGATCAGCAAAAAGCTCCTTCACAATAAAATTATGACTTTGTATCATTCCATCTATTTTAGCCTAAAATGACATTTTATCTGATAGGAAACTTTAATCTAAGCAGCACCAATGCGCAAAAGATCATGAAAATGAACAATTCCTATCGGTTTTTTATCTTCAACCACGAAAAATGCACCAATATGATGATCATTAATAAAAGCCATTGCTGCACCAACAAGTGTATTTGGCTTTACAACTTTAGGCGCTTTGGTCATCACCTCATCAACATTAAATTTTGATAAATTAAAATGAATATTCCGAGCAAGATCACCATCAGTCACAATTCCAATGAGTTCACCTTTTGAGTTGATAACACCAACACAACCAAAATGTTTTTCTACCAAAACATTCATAGCTTCAGTCATAGCTGCCCCCTGCATAACCAAAGGAATACAATCACCCTTGTGCATAATATCACACACGTATTTAAGGCTTGCACCAAGAGAACCACCAGGATGATATATTTTGAAATCGGTTTTGGTAAAACCGCGCATTTCTAAAAGAGAAACTGCTAATGCATCTCCCATTGCCAATTGCATAATTGTTGAAGTTGTAGGAGCTAAACCATGAGGGCAAGCCTCTTCTATCTTTGGTAATAAGAGAACAATATCAGCTTGTCGTCCTAATACAGAGAGCTCACTTGATGTCATGGCAATCAGAGGAATACGAAAACGGGCTGCATAACTCATAATGCCACTTAATTCTTGCGTTTCACCAGACCATGATAAAGCAAGAATAACATCATCAGATCCAATCATACCAAGATCACCGTGATTGGCTTCTGCAGCATGAACAAAAAAAGCAGGTGTTCCAGTTGAAGCTAAGGTTGCTGCAATTTTTGTCCCGATATGACCACTTTTTCCAAGACCCGTAATAACCACATGTCCAGGAGCATTTCTAATGGTTTGAACAGCTGCTTCAAAAGAAGATGAAAGACTGCCAAGAAGAGCTGCTTCAAGTGCTTCAAGCCCTTGCTTTTCACTGGCAAATGTTTTAAGCGCTGATGCGACAGCCCCCTGCAAAGCCCTATGAGGAAATGGTATTGTCATAATCAAATTCAATCAATAAAATTAAATGAGAGATCTACATCATTGTTCAACTTTAATAGTTTCTAGTAAATTTTTCAATGAGGCAGAAACATGGCTGTGCATATCAGCACGTGCCAAAGAAAAAGCAACGTTAGCTTCAATAAAACCAGCTTTAGAACCGCAATCAAAAGTGCGCCCGTCTAATTGAAAACCCCAAAAATCCTGTTCGTTTGAAAGCCTTATCATCGCATCTGTTAGTTGAATTTCATTTCCTGCTCCTCGTTCTTGAGTGGAAAGAATATTAAAAATTTCTGGCTGCAAAATATAACGTCCATTGATGTATAAATTTGATGGTGCCGTTCCAAGCGCTGGTTTTTCTACCATTTTTGTAATTTCAAAACCATTGGCAATCTGTTTGCCTTTCCCCACAATACCATATTTATGGGTTTCTCTAGGAGAGCATTCCTGAACTGCTATAATATTTCCACCCCCCGTTCTTTCATAAAGGTTCATCATCTCAGAAAGACACCCCTTTTTTGCTTGTATCAACATATCAGGTAATAACAAAGCAAAAGGTTCGCCCGCAACCAATTCACGCGCGCACCAAAGCGCATGCCCTAACCCCAGAGGTTTCTGTTGCCGCGTAAAAGAAGTTGTCCCTGGCAACGGCTGTAAACGGTATAAATGCGCCAAATCTTCTTTTTTTCCACATTCAGCAAGCGTTGTATATAATTCAACTTGCGCATCAAAATAATCCTCAATGACTGCTTTGTTGCGTCCAGTCACAAAAATAAAATGCTCAATGCCAGCCTCCCGCGCCTCATCCACAACATATTGAATAACAGGCTTATCAACAACTGTTAGCATTTCTTTAGGAACCGTTTTTGTTGCAGGAAGAAAACGCGTACCAAGACCTGCTACGGGGAATACAGCTTTCCGAATTTTATGCAAATTCACCCTCCTCAATGAATTCATATAACCTTCTTATTTATCATATATTTTTACGAAATGGTAAAAAAGATATCTTATTGTTTTGATTATCCTTATAATGGGCAATCAAAAATATAAAAGAGAATATGAGAATTTATTGAAAGGATTAAACAAATTATTTGTTGCAGTTTTTTCCTTTTCTTGATCATGTTATCAATTAAACTAAATACAAAATAAAGTTATTGCACATCTAATAAATTGAATATTAATGGGGATTTCAAAATGCAAAAAACAGAATTGAAGACTTTTTCTTTTTTAGAGGTGTCAATAAATCGGAGAATGCTTATCACCGGCTTTCTCGTTATTTTACTTGCTTTTTTAATGTTTTTTGCATCCTTTGCATATGCTGATAGCGGATTTAAGCACTGGATTAAAGAATTTAAAAAGACAGCTATTGCTCACAATATTACCCCCTCTACGTTTCATATGGCTTTTAAAGGTGTTAATATTATTGATCCAAAAGTTTTAAAAAGTGCCGCCTATCAACCGGAATTTGTTGCACCCTCATGGAATTATTTCGATAATCGTGTCCATGATATCGCAATTGTCGAAGGACGGCGCCAAGCAAAAAAATGGAATAAATGGCTTCTTCAAATTGAAGAACGTTTTGGTGTTGACCGCAATATTCTGCTTGCTATTTGGTCAATGGAGAGCAATTACGGGAAAATTTTAGCCAATAAAAGTGTCATGCGTGATACCATTCGCTCGCTTGCAACCTTAGCCTACGCCGATAAAAAACGTGCAAAATATGCCCATACACAACTGATTGCTGCTATGAAAATTCTACAAAATGGTGAAATTAAACGCTCTCAACTCACTGGATCTTGGGCTGGTGCTTTGGGACATACCCAATTTATTCCGAGCAGTTATCTCACCTATGCTGTTGATATGGACAAAGACGGACGGCGTGATATCTGGACCTCTGTTCCAGATGCTTTGGCTACTGCTGCTAATCTTCTCCACAAAAATGGCTGGCAACCACACCTTATTTGGGGAGTAGAGGTGAAAGTTCCCCAAGGAAAAAATCTTCCCAGTGGCTGGTATTCCTTTGAACAATGGAAAAAATTAGGTGTAAAATACGCCAATGGGTATCCTCTTCCTCCATTAGTCGAACAAGCAATATTAAAGTATCCAGATGGAGCCAAAGGACCTATATTCTTAGTCACAAAAAATTTCTTTGTTCTAAAACGTTATAATAATGCAGATCGTTATGCTTTTGCTGTTGCCCTTCTTGCTGATCGTATTGCTGGACATCCTGGATTAGTCAATGATTGGCAAAGACCTTTTCAACCCCTTACCTTCCAAGAATGCAAAGAATTGCAATCTCGCTTAAGTGCACTGGGCTATTATAAAGGAAATATTGATGGAAAAATCGGAACAGCCTCCCGCAATGCAATTAAAGCTTTTCAGCTCCGTCACGGTTTAAAAACAAATGGATATCCATCATCTCAAGTGCTTTTTCTCCTTCGTAAACAATAATGGAGCGTTAAGATTTTGTCTCTTTTTCGTCTGATATACTTGATGTTCTTGCTGTTTTTACTTTCTATTGTGGGGATCATACAGCCCTCCCCAAGTCAAGCAACCAACTTCTTCAAATGGTTGTCACAACAAAACAAACAGACACAACAATCTCCGCAAATTATAGAACAAAGAATAGACAAACCGAGAAGAAAAATCGTAACACAAAAAAACATACAAAAACTGAAAAATGAGAATGCAAAGCGCATTCTTGTCATAGGAGATTTTGCAGCTTCTGCTGTTGCCGATGCCCTTAAGAAGTTTTTTGCCGATAATAGCAATATCGTTATCATGAATAATACAATGCCGGCTTCCGGTCTCGTGCGAACAGATTATTATTCTTGGCAAAGCAATATTTCTAAACTTATTGAACAAAATAACGCCGATGTTATTATCATGATGATCGGTGCAAATGATAATCAACCCATCAAAGACTCTTATAGCATCATTAACACAGATCAGTTAGAATGGATGCGCATCTACAAACAAAGAATTACCGAAATTACTGAAAATCTTCATGCCTCTGGAAAATCATGGATATGGATAGCTCAGCCTTCTTTTGGAAATGACACTTTGACACAAAAAATGAAAATTTTTAATGCGCTCTACAAACAAGAAACAGAAGCAGCAGGAGGATATTTTCTCGATATCTGGAGTGGCTTTAGTGATGCAGAAGGGAATTTTTCTTTTTCAGGCTATGATATCCATGGAAAAACAGCCAAATTACGCACCAATAATGGCATGCATTTCACCGCGGAAGGAAAGGAAAAACTTGTCTCTTATTTAGAAAAACCATTGAAAAATATTTTAAATTTTCATATCTTTTCTCATGATGGATCATCCTCAACCGATCAAACTATTCAAAAGCTTATACAAGAATCAGAGAAACAAGAGCTAAGTGAGATGATGCGTCAACCTCCGATGAGCCTCGATGATATCGTACAACAAAATACCCACCTTTTAGGCAGAAGAAAATCAAGTTTTATAAAAAAATCATGGTTTCCGCCAAATGGACATCAAAAAGATCGCGCTGATAATTTTTCTTCCCCATAATGTCTGTTTAAAATACAAAATCTCATTTTCCCCATAAAACGAAAAGCGAATAAGATAAAAAATATTGTTACAGACCCATAAATTAAAGAGAAGATTTTCATAAATCGCAACTGCATCTTTTGAATAATATGGAAACGGCATGGTGTTAACCATGCCGTTATAGCTTATAATCCACGTTTATTCATCATTGCCTCTGGTAAAGGCATCCGTCCCCGAAAAGCTTTATACAGTTCCTCTGGATCTCGGCTTCCCCCAGCAGAATAAATAAAACGCTTTAAAAGATCAGCAAGCTCTGAATTAAAGACATCACCGGTTTCTTCAAACGCTTGAAAAGCATCAGCATCAAGTACTTCCGACCACATATAAGAATAGTATCCAGAAGCATAACCATCCCCTGCAAACACATGCATAAAATGTGAAGGACGATGACGCATAATAATTGTATCAGGCATTTGCAACTTTTTTAATTCTTTATGTTCAAAAATTATTGGATCCGTGACTGTTTCTCCTTGGTGAAAAGCCATATCCACGAGAGCTGATGAGATAAACTCAACCGCAGAAAATCCCGCATTAAATGTCTGCGCCGCTAAAACTTTATCGATTAACTCTTGGGACATTGGATGTCCTGTTTTTGTATGTATAGCGTAAGATTTTAATATCTCTGGTACGGTTAACCAATGTTCATAAAGTTGAGAGGGAAGTTCAACAAAATCACGTGAAACAGATGTTCCCGCTACAGAGGGCAATGTGACATCCGAAAGCAAACCATGCAATGCATGCCCAAACTCATGGAAAAGTGTCCGTGCATCATCAAGTGATAAAAGTGCCACCTCCCCTTTAGAGGGTTTAGCAAAATTACAAATATTGTAGATGATTGGTTTTTGACCACCATCCAATTTATGCTGTGATTGCAATTGGCTCATCCATGCACCAGAACGTTTTGAAGAACGTGCAAAATAATCACCGATGAAATGCCCAAGTAAACTTCCATCAGATTTCTTTACTTCCCACAAACGTGCATCAGGATGCCAAAGTGCAACAGCGTTTTTTTCTTCAAAGGTAATGCCAAAGAGTTTTTCTGCTACCCCAAAAGCCGCTTTAATCATACGATCAAGTTGAAAATAATATTTAATTTCAGCGCTATCGAAAGAAAGTTTTTCAGTGCGGAGCTTTTCGGCATAATAACGCCAATCCCAAGCCGCTAAAGATTCATTGCTGCCCAGATTGTTGGAAAAATTTTGTAATTCAATTTGCTCAGCAGAAGCCTTCGCTCTTGCGCGCTCCCATACAGGCATAAGCAAATCCATAACAGAATCAACACTTTTAGCCATGGTATTATCGAGTTTCAAATCTGCGAAAGATTTATATCCCAATAATTTAGCTTGCTCATCTCGAAGCGCAACAATCTCTAAAATAATGGTTCGATTATCATTCTTGTTATTATTTTCGCCACGTTTAGCCCAAGCTTGGAATGCAACCTCACGCAAATCACGACGATCAGAGAATTTTAAAAAAGGTTCAACAATCGAGCGTGCTAGTGTTAATGCATAAGCTTCTTCATGGCCTCTTTCGCAGGCAATTTCCTCCATTGAAGCAATGAGATCTTCCGGTAAACCAGATAAGTCTGTTTGTTTTAAAAATAGAATCCATTCAGCTTCATCGTTTAAGACATTCTGCCCAAAAGTAGTATTTAAAAAAGCAAGTCTTTCATTAATTTTTACAAGCCGTTTCTGAGCTTTATCATCTAGTTTTGCACCATGGCAAACAAACTTTTTCCACCATAATTCAAGAACGCGTGTTGTTTCACTCTCAAATATACCCTGCTGCGACTGTTGATAAAGTGTATCTATTTTTGCAAATATCCGCGCGTCCATCATCATTTTTGAAGAATAACGGGAAAGTTTTACAACAAACTCTTGTTCGAGCTGTTGAATCAATGCATTCGTATGAGCACTGGCGCGCAGGAAAAATATTGAACAGACACGATCAAGCGCTTTGCCACAAAGCTCAAAAGGTTGCAAAAAATTCTCAAGCGTTGGTGAATCTTGCACCATCGCAATCGCCTCTAATTCTTCTTCGGCTTCTTGAAATGCCTGTTCAAAAGCAGGTTTGAAATCTTCATCTCTTATAGAAGAAAAATCAGGAAGTCCTGAAAATCCTTTCCAATCCAGCGCTGCTGATTTTATCATAATACTTTATGTCTCCATTATAAATTTAAGCTGCAACAATTATCTTTACGACACAAATTAATAATATACTAAGACTATTTCATACCTTTCAAAGCTCTATTGAATCAGGAATATCTTTAGCTTCATGAAATCAATAAAAATAAGAATTTTTACACTTACCAAATGAACTCTTTGATTTATATGATAATTTATTGTTTTTTTATCTTGAATAAGAAACTCGAATATCATAGGTTTTTTTCATTTTAAACCATATGATATCGAAGCAATAAAGATTATTTGCTCGCGCATCATAAATGAAATTGCCTGTTGATAAAAACACTTGAAGAAAGGCTTCATCTCTATTGTTTACAAAACATTTCTGTAGATTCTTTAAAAAATCGCAAAGCTGTACTAAAGAAATGATGGTAAAAATGAGATCTGATTTTTGCATTTATGCCTTCATATTATCCTGAAATTAAGCTGTATTCTTGCTTTCAGTAATTTAAGAAATTTGTTTATAACTTACAATTTATCCTTGACTTTACTTAAAATATTAACAATTGGAAGTACGGTTGGGGAGGTTTTTTTCGAATCTTCCGTAAACTTTTATTATTTTTTTTATCTCGTCATCTTATCTAGATTTATAACTCTCCAATTTTTCAGGAGGTATTTTATCATGACTGAAATCAAAACGACCATCGACTTCAAAAATTTTTCTCCTGAAGCTCTCGCTCAAAAATTAAAAAATCTGCATTTTGCTGACTCTATTGATATTATCAATGACCTTGATATCATGGAACGTGTAACTATTCTTAGTCTTCTGCCTCTTGAGTATGTTATCGAACTTTTTGATAAACCAGAGCTTGAACAGCCTGTTGCTATTTTAGAACTTCTACCCATAAATCGTGCTGTTGAAATTCTTGATGGCATGTCTGCAGATGCTGCTGCAGATGTCTTTCAAGAAATGGATAAAGAAACCCGCACACGGCTTTACGCCTTGCTTAAACCCTTAACGCGTGCTGAACTTAAAAAACTTACCAGTTATCCTGATCATACAG
Organism: Bartonella sp. ML70XJBT; assembly: GCF_028618425.1. Lineage (NCBI taxonomy): Bacteria > Pseudomonadati > Pseudomonadota > Alphaproteobacteria > Hyphomicrobiales > Bartonellaceae > Bartonella > Bartonella sp. ML70XJBT. The sequence continues at coordinate 1,433 of NZ_JAQISX010000003.1, read as the reverse complement.
CAGGAGCACTGATGACAACAGAGTTTATAGCGGTTCCTTCAAACTGGACCATACAAAAAACTTTGGATCACATTCGTGAGGTCGAGCGAACGCGTGAAACAGTTTATACCAGCTATGTGATTGACCCCAAAAAAGGAACTCTTCTCAAAGCTGTTTCACTGCGTAACCTTATTCTTGCCTCACCTGATGAACAAATTCTTAATGTCCCTACCCATGACTCGCCCATTACAATATCGCCCTTCACACATCATGAAGATATTGCGCGCCTTTTCCAGCGCCATGACCTTCTCTCTGTGCCCGTCGTTGATGAAAATAATCATGTCATTGGCATTGTAACTGTTGACGACGTGCTTGATACTATGGTCGATGAAATGAATGAAGATGCCTATAAATTTGGAGGTATGGAAGCGCTTAATAAGCCTTATATGCAAATCAAGTTTCCTGAAATGATGAAAAAACGTGGCGGCTGGCTCGCTTTACTCTTTATCGGCGAAATGCTAACTGCAAGCGCTATGCAACATTTCGAAACAGAGCTTGAAAAAGCAATTATTCTTACATTGTTTATTCCTCTCATTATGAGCTCAGGAGGAAATTCCGGTTCACAAGCGACCTCCCTTATTATCCGTGCACTGGCTTTACGTGAACTCACGTTGAAAGACTGGTGGAAAGTTATTATTCGTGAAATTCCAACAGGACTATCCCTTGGTCTTTTACTTGGAATTATTGGTATTACACGCATCGCTCTTTGGCAACAACTCGGTATCTATGACTATGGACAACATTGGATCGCTGTTTCGACAACGGTAGGTGCAACTTTAGTCGGTATCGTTACCTTTGGTTCCCTCTCTGGATCTATGTTGCCCTTTATCCTTAAAGGTTTAAAATTTGATCCAGCAAGCGCTTCTGCGCCTTTTGTGGCAACTTTAGTTGATGTCATGGGCATTGTCATCTATTTTTCTGTAGCATCCCTCATTTTGTCAGGAACTCTTCTTTAAGCATGTGATGTAAAAACACACCCTTATGGAAAGATCTTCTCATGTCGTTTCAGATCTTTCCATAAGAGAAGAAGTCCTATTATTTGTTTTCTAGTGCAATCATTTATTTCACGGATAATATATTGTTTATAATGATAATTCTTCGTTTTTGTATTCGAATAATAGCTCCAAATACCGTAAAGTTACCTTAATTATAAATCTTCTTATTCTCATATTGTATCAATTAAAGTCATCTTCTTGCCTATTACAAGCCTGATGGATGTGTGGATGAAAATGAGTCAAGAAAGGAGTGAATACTTCTTAGGCAAGGCATTGATTTATAATGATAATCTAGCGTTATTCATATTGAATGAGAGTCCCGAATAACGCAAGATTCTCTCATTTCAAATCTGCTTATCTTGAATCAATCAAAACCACACCTTTGCACGTCACAAGCGG